>CAZGLU010000385.1:0-4286 GCA_964526095.1 uncultured Anaerolineaceae bacterium
GGCGCTCTACGTTCAGCGCTTGCAGTTCGCCCGCCAGCCGGGCAGCGGCGTTCATGTCGTCACGGATGGCGAGCAACTCATAGGCCAGCATGGCGCTGTCGAGGCGCCCCGCCGCGTTGATGCGCGGGCCGAGCATGAAGCCGATGCTGGTCGCCGTTACCTCGCCCGGCTCCACCCCGGACACCTGAAGCAGCTCGAAGATGCCGGGGCGTTTCGCCCGGTTCAGCACCGCCAGCCCGCGCCGCACCAACTCGCGATTCTCAGCACGGTTCAGCGGGGCGAGGTCCGCGACGGTGCCGAGCGCGACGAGGTCGAGCAGGTCCTCGGCCTTCAGGTCGGCCCTGTAGCGGTCCTGCGTCGCAGCCACCCGGAGCAGCATCTCCGCCAGCTTGTACGCGACGCCAACCCCGGCCAGCATATCCTCCGGGTAGCCGTTGGTGCGGCCCTTGGTCAGGCGGTCGCGGGCGTCGATCTTGGGGTTGATCACCGCGTCGGCGGGGGGCAGCTCGTCGCCGATGGAGTGGTGGTCGGTCACGATGATGTCCAGGCCGATGTCCTTGGCGTGCTGGACCTCCGCCACGGACCGGATGCCACAGTCCACGGTGATCACCAGCGCCACACCCTCGCGGTGCAGGGCGTCCAGGGCGTCGTTGTTCAGGCCGTAGCCCTCGTCCACGCGATGCGGGATGTAGGGCCGCACGCGGCGCCCGCCGAGGGCGTTGAGGGTTTCGGTCAGCAGGACAGTGCTGGTCACGCCGTCGGCGTCGAAGTCACCGTAGACGGCGATCCGCTCGCCCCGCTTGATCGCCCGGCGGATGCGCGCCACGGCCTGCGCCATGCCGCTCATCCTGGATGGATCGTGCAGCGCCTCGTCGCCGCCATCGAGGAAGGCGCGGGCCTTGTCGGGCGTGTCCTGGCCCCGGTTGTAGAGCACCTGCGCCAGGACGGGGTGATACGCAGACAGGCGCGCCCGCACATCGCGCGGCATGGTCGGATGCACGATCCAGCGTTTCGCCGCCGGCGCCGGAGATGCGGCAGTGTCGGATTCCATTCCCTCACCTTGGCCGGGACTCAATTGCTCAGGTGTTCGATAGTACCATGCCGCCGAAGCTCCGCGCAACACGCGGCGGATGGCTCGTTCGCGCGGGCGTTTGCTGGTACACTTCGACCCAGCGCCCTGCCAACCGGGAGAACAGCCGCATGAACCTCAACCGCCCCTTTCGCCACGTCCCACGCCGCGTGCTGAACGCCGCCGTGATCGTCGGTGGGATCACAGGGATCGTGCTGCAAGCGCAGTTCGGCTGGGGCGTGATCACGACGTTTGTGATCACGCTGGCGCTGTGCGCGCTGGCAGCGGCGCTGGTGGCGTTGGTATGGCGCGGGCGGCAGCCGTAGGCGTGGCGCGACAGGCTGCTCCCCGGCCCGTTACTCCGACGCGGCCTCATCTCCGGTGGGCATGGTGCGGGCCGTCAGGTGTGCAGCGATATAGCCGATGCGCCCGTCCGGAAACTGGATCGCATGCCAACCGCCCTCGGTGGACGCCACGGCGATGCGGTCACCATAGGCCAGGGTCCCTACCACCGCGCAGTTAACCCCACCGCAGGCGCGGACGTTGACCTGCCGCGCCCCGGTGACGTACCATTCCTCCGTCTCCATGCTGCGGCGCGTGAGATAGGCCGCGATGTAACCGACCTGCCCCTCCGCAAGCTGGATCTCGTGCCAGCCGTCGACCGTCGAGTTTACGGCAAGCACGTCGCCATACTTCACCGTGCTCAGGACCACGCACGTCACCGCCGGGCAGGCACGGACGTTCGCCATCTGCGCCCCGGTCATGTACCAGGCGCTCGCGATCGGCATCAGCCGCAGCGTGTACTGCTTTGGCCGCGCCGCTTCCACACTGGCGGGCAAGGGGTCACGCTCCGCCCCATCGGGTGAGCCGAAGTCAATCATGATGGTGCTGGCGGAGCCGCCGGGAGCAAAGGAAAGGGTGAAATCGCTGAGGTCGGCGGGCACGTCGAACACCAGCAAGCCGGGGGCGCTGCTCTCCCCCGCGACACACTGCTCGGAGAGGTCGTCGGCGTAAGTGGTGCCGGGGTAGTACGCATCCTGAACGGCACGCGGATCGTCCGGCTCCAACTCGAGATCGCCCACCTGCGCGAGGAAGTCACCGGCGCTGAAGCAATATTCCTCCGCGCCGTGGTTGTGCAGCCGCGTCTCCAGGATCAGGAACCAGTCGCGGGCCGGTTCCGTATCGCCCGCACGCACGGCCCTCCAGGCGCGCAGCACCTCGAGGTCGTACGCGTCAGCCGTCACGATGATGGGATCATCGTCCGGTTGCGCCAGGGCCATGGAAAACGGCCCGAACGATAAAGAGGCAAGCAGCAACAACAGAGTCAGCGCGCGAACGCGTATTGCCGATGATCCGCCTGCGCACATAGCCATCCCCCCACTCCCAACTTCAGTTATCCCCTATATTACAACAGCCACCTTCCCTGTGCAACGGCGGGTTACATCCCCGGACGGCTTAGGTTTTTTTGTCCTCGTTCTGCACCAGCCGCTTGAGTTCGTAGAGCTTGGTGATCGCGTCCAACGGGGACATCTCGTCCACCTTCAATTCGCGCAGCGCCTTCACAACCGGGTCGGGATCCGTCTGGAAGAAGGTAAGCTGCACCGTGCCCTCCGGCTCCTCGCGCGGCTTGAGGCGGAAGTCGCTCCCGGCGGCCTCAAGCTCGGCCAGAATCTCCTGTGCGCGGTGGATCACAGCCTTGGGGATGCCCGCCAGTTGGGCGACGTGGATGCCATAGGAGCGGTCCGCGCCGCCGGGCATCAGGCGGTGCAGGAACACGATCCCGTCACCCTCCTCCGCCACGGCGACGTTGTAGTTGCGCACGCCGGGCAGGATGTTCGCCAGCTCGGTCAGCTCGTGGTAGTGGGTCGCGAACAGCGTCCGCGCGCGCAGGCGCGGGTTGTTGTGGATGTGCTCGACCACCGCGCGGGCGATCGCCATGCCGTCATACGTGCTCGTGCCGCGCCCGATCTCGTCCAGGATGATCAGGCTGCGCGACGTGGCGTGCGTGAGGATCAACGCCAGCTCGACCATCTCCACCATGAACGTCGACTGCCCGGCGTGGATTTCGTCCTGGGCGCCGATGCGCGTGAAGATGCGGTCCGCCAGCCCGATCGTCGCCTCGCGCGCCGGGACGAAACTGCCAAGCTGGGCCATCAACACCACCAGCGCCACCTGCCGGATAATCGTGCTCTTGCCGGCCATGTTCGGCCCGGTGATGATGTGCAGGCGTTCCTTGTTGTCGAAATGCGTGTCGTTGGGCACGAACCGCTCGCCGCGCAGCATCCGCTCGACGACCGGGTGCCGCCCGTCGCGGATATCGAGCACGTCGTCATCGCTCAACTGGGGCCGCGTGTAGTTCTCGCGCGCGGCCACTTCCGCCAACGAGGCGAAGACGTCCAGGTGGGCCAGGGCGCGCGCCGTGCGGAGCAGTGTCTCCGAGCGGGCCAGCACCTGGTCGCACAGCTCGCGGAACAGCCGCTGCTCGATCTCCAGCAGGCGCTCGTCGGCATTGAGGATCAGCGACTCGTATTCCTTCAGATCGGGCGTGATGTAACGCTCGGCGTTGACCAGCGTCTGCTTGCGGATGTAGTCGTCGGGCACCTTCTCGGCGTTGGCGCGGCTGACCTCCAGGTAGTAGCCGAACACCTTGTTGTAGCCGACCTTGAGGCTCTTGATCCCGGTGCGCTCGCGCTCCTTCGGCTCCAGGTTGGCGACCCACTCGCGCGCCTCACGACTGCCGTTGACCACGCGATCCAGCTCGTCGGAGTAGCCGGGGCGGATGATGCCGGTCGTATTCGCCACAGCGGGCGGGTCCTCGGTCAGCGCGCGGCCCACCAGATCGCAGAGGTCGGCGCAGGGGTCCAGCGCCTCGAGCAGCGAGTCAAGCGCCTCGCAGCCCTGGATCGCCTCGCGCAGCCGGGGTACGGCGTTCAGGCTTTGGGCCAGCGCCAGCACGTCGCGGGGGCCTGCCCGCCCGGCCAGCACCCGGTTCGTCAGCCGTTCGAGGTCGCTCACGCCGCGAAGCTGCTCGCGCACCTCGGCCCGCATCGTGCCGGAGTTAAACAACGCCTCGACCGCGTCCAGCCGCTTGTCGAGCTTGGACCGCTCCAGCAGCGGCTGGCCGATCCACGTGCGCAGCAGACGCGCGCCCATCGGCGTCACAGTGCGGTCAGATCGGAAGAGCACACGTCTGAACTCCAGTCACGAGATTCCATCG
>CAZGLU010000386.1:0-4269 GCA_964526095.1 uncultured Anaerolineaceae bacterium
TCAGACGTGTGCTCTTCCGATCTCCGAAGCCCTGCGCGCTCAGCGGCGCGCCGGAGACGGTCACGTTGGTCGGGCCATCGTCGGGCGTGCCGTCGCGGTCCAGGTCGTTGAAGATGCGCTCCGCCTCCGCACGCACGAGCGGCGTGAGCCGTTCCAACTCCTCCTGGCTCTCGATGGAGAGCGAGAGCGTGGCCGCCGTCTCGGAGATCGTGCCGCTCCCGAACAGTTCGGTGCCGCCGCCCCCGACGGTCGTCTGGACGGTGATGATGCCCTCCAGGTCGGCCAGCGCCTGTTCAAACCGCCGGACCTTCGCATCCGTCATGGCGATCGTGGTCTGCGTGTCGTCGATGCGGGGCGGCAGGTTTACCGTGACGGTGATCGTCGGCTCACCGAACGAGGGCAGGAACGCCGACGGGAGCTGGCTCAGGATCAACACGCCCGCGATGAAAGCCACCGTCGCGATCGCCATCACTGCCCAACGGTGATCGAGCGCCCACGTCAGGATGGCGCGGTAGCCATCCTCCAGGCGGCTGCGGTGCTCGCTGGGCAGCGAGCTTTTGCTGATGAACAGGTAGGCGAACAGCGGGACGATCGTGATCGCGACGACGAACGACGAGAGCAGCGCGTAGGTCACGGCCAGCCCGAACGGCAGGAAGAATTCCCCGATCACGCCGCCGAACAGGCCGATCGGCAGGAACACGACCACGGTCGTCACCGTCGCGGCGAAGATCGCGACCGAGACCTCGCGGGTGCCGTGCAGCACGGCCTGAAGCCGGTCCTCGCCCTTCTGGATGTTGCGGTAGATCGTCTCCAACACCACGATCGCGTCGTCCACCACGCGCCCGATGGCGACCGTCAGGCCGGAGAGCGTCATGATGTTCAGGCTCACGCTTTCCGGGAACAGCCGCAGCAGGAAGGTCAGCACGTCCCCGGTGAAGCCGGTGGCGTCCTGCGAGAGGGGGAACAGGACGTCGTGCACGGCGCCCGGCACCCACTTCATCACCACGAAGGCCATCGCGACCGAGGTCGGCAGGCTCACCGCCGTCACCAGCGTGCTGCGGATGCTGAAGTTCAGGAAGATCAAGATCACGACGACGGCCATCACCGCGCCCAGGCCGCCCTCACGTGCGACGCCGCTGATCGATTCCTCGATGAAGCTGGCCTGCTCGAACGCGACGGCGAAGTTGATGCCGGGGTGCGCCTCCTCCAACTGGTCGAGCACCTCGCGCACCTCGTCCCAGGCGGAGACGGTGTTGGCTTCCCGCGTCTTGTAGACCTGGAGCAGCAGGCTGTTGTTGCCGTTCGTGCGGGTCACGGCGGCCTGCGGCGTGTAGCTGCCCAGCAGCGCGGTTTCGCGCCGCTCCTGGACCTCGGCGGGCAGCCCGGCGGCGGCCTCGTCCGAGATGTAGGTGTAGGTCGCGTCCGCGAGGTTGTTGAAGAAGCCTTCCTCGCACAGCGCGCCCTGGTCGCAATCTGCGACGTAGAGCAGCACCTCAGCCGGTAGCATGCCCAGGTAGGCGCCGCCCTCCGATGTGGCGAAGTTGTTCAGCAGGACCGACGGCGGCATGTAGCCGTTCGGCCCGGCGGCGTAGAACAGGTCGTCGGCGCTGTTCAACTCGTCCGCCCCGACGAACCCGGCGATCCCGGCCCACGGCGCCGGTAGGGCGGGCGCGGACTCGTCCACGACGCGCTCCGACTCGACGTCCTCGTCCAGGTTGTTCAACGACTGGGCGGCGGAGGGTGCCTCACCTGCCGCGATGTCCGCCAGGTTGCACGGCGCGTCCTCGACCTCCGCGATGCGCGCCTGCACCGGATCCAGGCGCAGCACGGCGGGGGACAGCGCACACAGCGTCGCCGGTTCCAGCGCGTCGAGGAAGCCCTCGTCCGCCTCGATCAGGTAGCCCACGACCTCCGGCGAAAGGTCGTCCAGCAGCCGGACCGTGAAGAAGCGCAGGTCGTCGGGCGCCTCCAACGCGAGGCTGTTCAGCGTGGCGGCGGCCCCGTCCCCGAAGGCTTCCAGGTCGGCGGCGGTGTTGAGCGGCGTCTCGGCCATCTCCGGCGCGTCGGCCAGCCGCTGCCAGAACGCGCCCAGTTCGGGGGTCGCGGCGGCGCTGGCCCGCGCCTGGACGTCCTCCGGCAGCGCGGCGAGCGCCTCGTCGGACAGGCTTTGCAGCACGACCGGCGACAGGTTGGCGAAGAAGCCGTCCTCATAGTCGGCCAGAAACAGCAGGACGTCCGCGGTCAGCACTTCCAGCGCACGCGCGCCGAGCGGGTTCTCCCCGGCCATGTTCAGCACCTGCGAGGGCGGCACGCCCCCGATACGCAGCAGGTCGTCAGCGGTATCCAGTTCCTCGACGCCGGGTATGGCGGCTGCCATCGCGGTCCACATGGCGGGCAGCGGCGGCCCTTCGGGGATGTCGTCAGATCCGGCCTCGTCCGCCGGGGCGTTACCGGCAGGGTCATCTGCCGGGGCGTCGGTCTCCGCTGCGGCAGCGTTACCGGGGACGGCCGCAGCGTTGCCGATCGGCTCCAGCCCTTCCGCCTCCAACGCGCGGTTGAGCAGGTCCGCCCGGATTTGCTCGCCACCCTGCACGGTGATGTTCGCGATGGCGTCGAGCGCCTCAAGCTGCGGGATGATCTCGTTCTCCACCAGCGCGCGCAGCTCGTCCTGCGTGATATCGGCGTCGCTGGCGTCGATGCTCACGGTGGCCAGCGGCAGGTCGTTGAGGCTGAACGTGAGCAGTTGCGGCGGGTCGAACTGCCACTCGAGGGGCAGCGGGGCCGGGCGCGGCGTGCGCGTCCCAGTGAGGTGCTGCGCGGTGAAGGCCGCGGCGACCACGTTGCGGTCCTCGCTGGTCAGCGCGTCGAGGTAGCCGTCCGGCAGGCGGACCGTCTCGGACAGCGAGCCGTCCAGCGCGGCGTCGAAGTGCGTCAGCAGCGCGGCGACCGTCGCCCCGTCGAGGTACTTGAACAGGGAGCAGCCGGGGTCTTCGTCCGGGTTACCGGCATCCGCCGCGCTCGCCCGGCACGATTCCTCGATGGCGATGATCGCCTGCACGTCCTCCACCGTCAGGTCATCGACGGTGCCGAGCGGCCCCCGGATCGCGCCCTTGGTGATGAAGTCGTTGAAGATGTCGGCCAGGTTGCGGTTGCCCGTCAGCTCGATCAGGTCGCTGGCCGTGACGAAGCGATCCATCTGCCAGTTGGCGGGCAGCTCGGGCGCCGGATCCGTCGTCGGGTCGGGCAGCGGGCGGTCGTCGCCGGTCGCCCGGGCCTGAAGTTCCTCGGCCAGAGCAGGGGACAGCGTGCTGAAGGCGCTTTCCGGCAGGGCGCCGAGGACTTCCGGCGAAAAGCTCTCCCACACCTCGACCGATAGCTGCGGCAGGAAGCCGACGTTGTTCTGCTGGCTGTAGGCGACCAGGTAGAGCACGACGTCCGGCGTCAGATCACCGATCATCTCCTCCGGCGACGTGCCCTCCGGCGGCACGATCGCGCGCTGCGGCAGGTCCAGGCTGTTCAGGATCTCGTTCAGGTCGTTCTGGATCTGCTGCTGGTCCAACCCGAACTCGTTGTAGAGTTGGGCGAAGACAATGCCGCTGGTCGTCGTCGTCTCGACGTTGACGATGTCCTTATGCGCCAGTGCCGCGTCCTCGATCGGAATGGTGTAGGCGTGGAGCATCACGTTGCCGGACATCGCGCCCTTCCCCTGCGCGAGGATGAACGTCGAGGGGAAGTCGATCGGGGGCAGCAGCTCGACGCTGAGCGTGGTTGCCGCGTACACGCCGAGGACGAGCAGCGCCACCGTAACCAGGATCGTGAGCCACTTGAGACGGATCGAGAGGCGCGTGATCGTGTCGAAGAACGCTTTTCCCATATTGGTATCCTTCGTAGAGAGTCCAGACTGACCGCCCGCGTGGGCTGTGAAGTGCCGCGTGTAGCGCCGGTGCAAGAGGGCGCGATGGTTCGGCGTAGCGGCGAAAGTGCAGCGCAGAACTATACGCCACCGAACTACCTTCTGTCAAGCATTTCGTATGGGTCCGGCTGGTACCGCACCGGGGCACGTGAAAATTATAGCAAGGCGTCAGGGCGGGTGGCACGTGTCCCTAGTGCGACGCCTCGCCGGTATGCCGGAAATAGCTGACCAGCGCCTTCATGATCGCCTCGGCCAGCGTCTCGGCATGGCCGCGAAACTCGACCGACACGCCCTTATGCTCGCGGATGATGAGATCGGAAGAGCACACGTCTGAACTCCAGTCACCGCTCATTATC
>CAZGLU010000387.1:0-4260 GCA_964526095.1 uncultured Anaerolineaceae bacterium
ATAATGAGCGGTGACTGGAGTTCAGACGTGTGCTCTTCCGATCTCGTCCAGCACTTCCTGGGCGGTCTCAGGCGAGTTACCCCAACCGACCACGGGGATCTCACCGGGGGCGACGCCCACCTGGTCGAACACGCGCTGGATGCTGCCCGTCACCAGGTCACCGAGGCCGATGATCGCATCGATGTTGTCCCGGTTCGCCGTCAGGTAGTCCGACATGCGGGTGATGATCTCAGCCTGGTCAAGGGTGGCGTCGGTCACCTCGTACTCGATCCCCAACGGATCGAAGACGCTGGCGATGCCCTCGGTCTCAAGCACCTGATAGGTGGCACCGGGGACTTCCACCGGCATCCAGACGAAGCTGCCTTCGCTGACGAAGCCGTTATCGACCAGGTACTGCGCCCAACGACGGCCGATCTCGATGTTGTCGCCGCCCACGTAGGCGTCGCGGCCGCTGTCCTTATCCTCGGTGTTGATGATGATGACCGGGATGCCCGCCGCGTGCGCCTCAGCGATCACCTCGTTGAGCGAGCCGGGGTCCGGGGTGCTGGTGACGATGCCCGTCGCGCCAGCGGCGATCGCGGCGCGGAAGGCTTCCTGGTGGGAGGGAACGTCACCGCTGTGGAAGGAGGTGCGGACTTCGATGCCCGTGTCCTCGGACCACTGCTCAGCACCGTCGAGGAAGTAGGTCCAGACCGGGTCAGCCGGGGCACCGTGGGAGATCCAGTACATGACGGGAGCATCATCTTGCGCCAGGGCGATCGTGGGGAGTGCGGCGGCAAGCACGACGCTCAACACTACGAGGAGCAGGCCAAGTTTCTTCATCATTCTACGTCCTTTAACTAGGTTAGACACTTGTGCAATGCGTGAGCTTTCGCTCATGGGGGTAGAGCTTCAGGCTCAACTTCTGCGCGAGGCGCCTCCTTTCGTCGAGGACCGGGGCAGCTTATGCACTATTTATGGTACCACGAATGACAGGCTTACGCTGAAACCAACAATCACATCGCCGCGCCAAGGACCATGTTACGGGCGGGCCGCATCCCCGTGTCCTTGCGCCGAGAGAGTCCGGGCTGCGTTGATGAACTGGGGTTGAAACACATTTTAGGAGTATATTGGTAGACGGTCAAGCGACGCGGTGCAGGCACAGGCCGGAAGGTCAGGGAGAGGGGACATGGGCATCACCGTTCGAGAACTTGCCAAGATGATCGACCACTCGCTGCTGAACCCCACGCTGACGGTGGGCGAACTGGAGGAGGGCATCCAGCTCGCGCTGGCGTACGACGTCGCCAGCGTGTGCATCATGCCGTACTACCTCCGGCGCTGCGCCGAGCTGCTGCGAGGCAGCACGGTGAAGGCCAGCACGACGATCGGCTTCCCGCACGGCGGGCACACGACGGCGATCAAGGTGGCCGAAGCGGAGCAGGCGCTGGCGGATGGCGGCGAAGAACTGGATATGGTGGTCAACATCAGCCGGGTCCTCAGCGGGGACTGGGCCGCCGTCGAGCAAGACATCCGCGCCGTGACGGAGGTCACGCACGCCGCCGGGCAGAAGGTGAAGGTGATCTTCGAGAACTGCTACCTGGACGACGAGCAGAAGATCATGCTGTGCCGGATCTGCGGCGAGGTCGGGACGGACTGGGTCAAGACGTCCACCGGGTACGGCACGGGCGGCGCGACGGACGCGGACCTGAAGCTGATGCGCGCGCATAGCCCGGCGCACGTGCAGGTCAAGGCGGCGGGCGGCGTGCGCACGCTGGACCGGCTGCTTGAGGTGCGCGCGCTGGGCGTCACGCGGTGCGGCGCGACGCGCACGGCAGCGATCCTGGACGAGGCGAAGGCGCGCTTCGGGGCGGGGTAGCGTGGGCTGACGCCCCCCATCCCCCGGCCCCTTCCCCCACGCACGCGGAGGGAAGGGGAAAGCCCTGGCAGGGTGCGTTTCGCCCCACGTCAAGCTGTTGGCGAGGGGCGGCAAGCGAAGGCGAGCGGGTGAGGCTTGCCCGTCGCCGCGCTCAAGACGTGCTCAACGCGGGCTAGTCGCAGCCATACACGCGTCTGACCCGGCGCCGGTAGTCGTCATACGACGCCTCGAAGCGTTGGCGCGACTCCTCCGGGCTGAGGAAGACGCTGCTCGTCAGCACGAGGGGCGGCTCCCCCCACTCCGCCAGCCGCCGGGCGATGCTGCACTTCAGCGCGTTGGTGACCGCCGCGCCGCCGATGGTCGAGCCGGGGCCAACGGGGACGTCCAACCCCTCCACGCGGACCATCGCATCCCCGGCGGGCGTGCCGTTGTCGATGGTGACGTCCGCGATATCGATCAGCTTCTTGCCGGAACTGTGCCGCGCGGGCTGCGTCGCGCTGTGTTCCTTCGACACCACGGCGATGACCGGCAGATCGCGCTTCTTGGCCTCCAGGGCCATATCGACCACGACCTCGTTGACGCCGCTGTTGGAGTAGATCAGGAAGCTGTCCGGCGGCGCGAGGACGAAGTTGCGCAGGATGACCGGGGCGAAGCCCTCCAGATGTTCCAGGAACATCGCCTGACGCTGCCCGTTGGAGCCGACGACCTGCGTATGATAGGTGAGGGACAGCTCCACGATAGGATGGAAGCCGGGGAAGCTGCCGTGCCGGGGGTACATCTCCTCGATCATCATGCGCGAGTGGCCGGTGCCGAACAGGTGCACCAGCCCGCCGTCTGCGATGGTGCGCGCGCAGATCTCCGCCGCGCGCTCGATGTGGTCCATTTCATGCTCGCGGATGCGCTTGAGGATCGCTTCCGCCGCGTCGAGATAGGCCCGGGCCGCATCCATCGTTCACCAACTCCCGTCTATGAGGGCGCAAAGTGCTGTACAATCGAACCGCGCGACACCGCCGCACGGCAGGCCACCGGATCGTAGAGGCAGCACGCGCCTTTGTCAAACCCCGGCCCGCGCCGGGGAGCCACCACACGGAGGGAAAGGGACATGCGAAAGATCGCCATGCTCGGCACCGGACTGATCGGCATGTGGTACGTCACGGCGCTGCACCATGGCCGCAGCCGCGACCAGGTGCGCATCGTCTATTCGCGGACGGCGGCGCGCGCCCAGGCGTTCGCGGAGCAGTGGGGCATCCCGGCGTGGACGACGGACCTGACGGAGGCCATCGGGCACCCGGAGGTGGACGTGGTCGTGGTCGGCCTGCCGAACCACCGGCATGAGGAGGCAGTGCTGCGGGCCGCCGAGCACGGCAAGGCGGTGCTGTGCACCAAGCCGCTCGGCCGGAACGCCGCCGAAGCGAAACGTATGCTGGACGCCGTGGAAGGGGCCGGGGTGCTGCACGGCTACCTGGAGGACCTCGCCTACACGCCCAAGGTGCTGAAGGCGCTGGCGTCGGTGCGCGGCGGCGCGATCGGGCGGGTGCTGTGGGTGCGCTCGCGCGGGGCGCACTCCGGGCCGCACAGCGATTGGTTCTGGGACCCGGCGCAGGCAGGCGGCGGGGTGATCATCGACATGGGGAGCCACTGCATCGAGGTGTGCCGCAACTTCATCGGCAAGGACGTGCGGCCGCTGGAGGTCATGTGCTGGGCCGAGACGCAGGTGCACCCGATCCCTGCCGAGGACCACGCGATCGGGCTGGTGCGCTACGCCAACGGCGCGGTCGGCCAGTTCGAGGTGAGCTGGGCGTTCCGGGGCGGGATGGACCTGCGCGACGAGGTGGCGGGCACGGAGGGCACGATCTGGCTTAACCACTGGCTGCGCACCGGGTTCGAGATGTTCACGTCCGTGGGCGAGCGGGGGTACATGGCCGAGAAGTCGGAGGGCGACACGGGCTGGCTGTTCCCGGTGGGCGACGAAATGAGCGGGATGGGCTACACGGCCATGTTCGCGGACATGCTGGACGCGCTCGACGCGGGCACGGCGCCGATGGAGACGTTCTACGATGGCTACGTGGTGAACGCGATCATGGACGCGGCCTACCAGTCCGTGCGCTCGAAGCGGTGGGAGCCGGTGATCCTCGACGACTGGCGCGGAACGGACGCGGCGGACGCCGGGCCGCAGCGGGCCGATTACGACGCGGAACACACGCTCGTCAAGCGGGAGGCCATGCCGGATGGCCGCGTGAAGCTGATCCTGAGCCGGAAGGCGGACGGGCAGATCGTGGAGCGGGTGGTGGAGGAGTAGGCCCCCCATCCCCTGGCCCCTTCCCCCACAAGGAGGGAAGGGGAACGACGAAGACCTCACCCCCCGGCCCCCTCTCCAATCAAGTTGGAGAGGGGGAGAAAAGCAC
>CAZGLU010000388.1:0-4257 GCA_964526095.1 uncultured Anaerolineaceae bacterium
TGTTCATCTCCGGCCTGGACGTCGGCACGACGGCGGCGCAGGTGCTCTATGACGCGGTGGTGAACGGCATCGAGCCGCCGGCCGAAACCTTCGCCCCGACCTCCATCGTAGACCCGTCAAACTACACGGAGATCATGGATAGCGTGTCACTGGCGAACTGCTCGCAATAAGTTAAGCTGTAGATGTTCGGTCAGAGGGGCAAGGTTTCAGTCCTTGCCCCTTTTGGACTGGACTCGTTTAATTTGGTTGTGTAAGTTTTGGAAGAAAGCGTTACGCATATGGCCCAGACCGCAGCCTCCCCATTCGTACGTGAGGATGCCGGGAAGATTAGTACGCTCAAAATATCGCACGTCAGCAAAGCATTCCCCAACGTCAAAGCCCTGGACGACGTCTCGCTCGACATCCGCGCTGGCGAGATCCTCGCGTTTGTGGGGGAGAATGGGGCCGGCAAGTCGACGCTGCTCAAGATCCTCAGTGGGGACTACCAGCCCGACTCTGGCACCATCACGCTCGACGGGAAGGAAGTCTCTTTCCCGAACCCGCTCAGCGCGCGCAAGGCCGGGATCCGCGTCATTTACCAGGAGCCGGAGATCATCCCCTGGGTGAGCGTGCCGGAAAACATCTGGGTGGGGGAGCTTCCCAAGAAGTTCGGCTTCATTGACCGTTCCCGGCTGAATGAGTTGGTCCACCAGAGCCTGGTCGAGTACGGCTTCGAGAACGCCCTGTCGACCGATTTGATGGGCTACGAGTTGTCGTCCGCCCAGCGGCAGTTGGTCGAGATCATGCGCACCCTCAAGTCCGGCGTGCGCGTCCTGGCGCTGGACGAGCCGACCTCGTCCCTGACCGACGACGAGGTGGAGCGGCTGTTCAAGCTGGTCCGCAAGCTGCGCGACCAGGGCGTGGCGATCGTGTACGTGTCCCACCGCCTGAACGAGATTAAGCGCCTGTGCGACCGCGTCGCCATCCTGCGCGACGGGAAGCTCGTCGCCGTGCGCCAGGTGAGCGAGGTCAGCGAGAACGAGATCGTCAGCCTCATGGTGGGCCGCGAGTTGTCGGACGTGTTCCGCCGCCGCGTGGTCGAGGACCAACACCGCGTCCTGGAGGTCAAGAACCTCAGCAGCACGTGGCACCGCGACATCAATTTTTACGTCAACGCGGGCGAGATCGTCGGCTTCTCCGGCCTGGTCGGTGCGGGCCGCACCGAGTTGGCGAAGGTCATCTTCGGCGTGGACCGCAAGACCGGCGGCCAGATCTTGCTGGAGGGCCAGGAGGTCAACATCAAGCACCCGGTCGAGGCCATCGCCAAGGGCATCGGCTTCGCGCCGGAGGACCGCAAGCGCGAGGGATTGGTCCTCATTCGCAGCGTGCTAGAGAACGCCTCGATGGCGATCCTCCGGCAGCTTACCCGGTTCCGTTTTGTCCGCAGGCAGTTGGAGCGCGATACCGTCACCGGCTACGTCGAGAAGCTGCGCGTCCAGACCCCTTCCGTTGAGCAGGAGGTCGGCAAGCTCTCCGGCGGCAACCAGCAGAAGGTCGTGCTCGCCCGCTGGTTGGCGGTCAAGCCCAAGGTGCTGATCCTCGACGAGCCGACGCGCGGCATCGACGTGGGCGCCAAGGCCGAGATCTACCAACTGCTTGACGAGTTAGCGAACCAGGGCATCGCGATCATCCTCATTAGCTCCGAGCTGCCGGAGATCCTGGGCCTCTCCGACCGCATTTACGTGATGCAAAACGGTCGCATCCGGGGCGAGCTTTCCCGGGAGGAAGCCACCGAGGAGAAGATCCTCGCGTTGGCCCTGGGTGAACACCTGTCGAATAATGGCTCTGCCGCTACAGTAAATTAGGAAGAGAAGTTGATATGAACGTTGGACAAGCATCACAACAACCCGCTGGCCGGTCGGCCACGACGAACGTGGGTTCCGCCGTTCGTCGCAACCTCAACCGGATCGGGGCGGACAACCTCTCGCTGATCATCGCACTTGCCATCCTGATCTTCCTGATCACCGTGGTCAGCGGTTGGTTCGGCTATACGGGCGGGGACAAGTTCTTCTCCTGGCAGAACCTGATGAACAGCGTCGCCCAGGCTATTGTCATCGTCGGCCTGCTCGCCATCGGTGAAACGGTGGTCATCATCGCCGGCGGCCTTGATATCTCCGTCGGCTCGATCGCGTCGGTCGGCTCGGTTGTGGCCGCTTCGGTCCTCGTTGGGGTGGGCGTCGTCGGCTCGCCGGGCATCCTGCCCACCGGCAACGTGATCATCGCGGTGCTCGCTGGGATCATCGCCGGGGTGATCGCGGGCGCGATCAATGGCTTCATCGTCACCGTTCTGCGCGTGAACCCCATCATCGCCACCCTGGGCACCCTGGCGGCCTTCGCCGGGATCGCCTTCCTCCTGGCGCCGGATGGCAAGCCGATCGGCGTCGTCACGCAGCCCGATTTCACCTGGCTGGCACAGCACCGTCTCCTCACGGGCCTGGGCGTGCCGGAGTTGAACGGCTCGCGCTGGACGGGCATCCCGGTCCTCACGGTCATCCTGATCGTCGTCACCGCCCTCATCCACATCCTGATGGCCTACACCGACTTTGGCCGCGCGATCTACGCCATCGGCGGTAACGAGGTCGCCGCCCGCCTCGCCGGTATCAACCTGACGCGCGTCCGCATCACCATGTACATGATCTCCGGCGCCGTCGCCGGGCTGGCGGGCGTCCTGCTGACGGCCCGCACCACCTCCGGCAACCCGATCAACGGCGTTGGCCTGGAGCTTCAGGCGATCACGGCGGTCTTTCTCGGCGGCGCGGCCACGACGGGCGGCAAGGGCACGGTCATCGGCACCTTCCTGGCGGTGATCCTCGTCGGCGTGCTGAACAACGGCATGAACCTGCTCGGCTTCAACACGTTCGTGCAGCGCGTGGCCCTCGGCCTGCTGCTGATCGGCGCCGTGGCGATCTCCCAGTGGCGTCAGGTGCGCGAGGAAAAGGCCCGCGCCCGCGCGCTCGCGCAGGGTTCGTAGCCCGCGCCCGGTTCGCAGGACAGGAAAACCGTATGAGCCAACAGGACTGGTGGAATATTGAGTTGGAGGGCAAGCCCGACTTTGAGGCCGCCATGAAGCGCCTCTACGCCTGGTACGAGGGCGAGATCCTGGACCGCGTGCCGGTGCGCTTCATGGCCCACAACGCGGCCTTCAACCTCGGTGAAGCCGAGGGCCGGCGCTCGCCCGAAGAACAGAAGAAGCGTTGGTTTGAGGTCGAGCGCCGCGTCGAGGAATACGCTCGCTCCATCGAGGGCAAGCGCTTCCACGGCGAGACGTTCCCCATGTTCGACCCCAACCTGGGGCCGGACGTCTACGCCGCCTTCTACGGCGCGGAGCTGACCTTTGGCGAGGTCACGTCCTGGTCGCATCCGTGCGTCCACGATTGGGACGACATGGAGCGCCTCAAGCTGGACATGACCAACGAGTACTTCACGACCATCGAGCAGCTTATGCGCTGCGCCATCGAGCGGTGTGAGGGCAAGTTCCTGGTGGGCTACCCCGACCTGCACCCTGGTGAGGACTGCGCGATGGCGTGGCGCGGCAGCGAGCGTTTCTGCATGGACCTCGTGGAGTACCCCGACGAGGCGAAGCGCCTGATCGAGATCGCGTTCGCGGACTTCCAGTTGATCTACGATCACTTTGACGCCATCCTCAAGGCCGCCCGCCTGCCGTCCATGTGCTGGATCGGGCTGCCCTCGTTCGGCAAGTTCCACGTCCCAAGCTGTGACTTCTCGTCCATGATCTCGCCGCGCCACTTTGCCGAGTTCAGCCTGCCCTTCCTGCGCGAGGAGGTCAAGCCGATGACGCACAACGTCTACCACGTGGACGGCCCCGGCGTGGCGCGCCACCTCGACTACATCCTCAGCGTGCCGGAGATCCTGGGCATCCAGTGGGTGCAGCCGATGGGCACCGGCCGCCCGATCATGCAGTGGGTGCCGCTGATCAAGAAGATCCAGGCGGCGGGCAAGGGCGTGATCGTGGACTTGCAAGCGGACGAGTTGGAGAGTTTCCTCGACGCGGTCGATCCGAAGGGGATCTTCCTGTGGGTCGGCACGGAGGACGAGGACGAGCAGCTCGCCATCATCAAGCGCCTGGAGAAGTGGCACTAGCCGCTCGCTGGCGCAGGGGTGGGCTTCATGCCCTTTAACAGGTAATTCGGGGGCGGGTTTCCAAACCCGCCCCTACATGCCTCGCTGAAATTGGCTTTTCTCCCCCTCTCCAACTTG
>CAZGLU010000389.1:0-459 GCA_964526095.1 uncultured Anaerolineaceae bacterium
AGCCACCGTTCCCGGTAGATGGACCACTCCCGCGAATCCGTCGTCTTATATTCAAACAGCCCGACCCCGCGCAACCACCCCGCCGCGCCCTCGTCCCGCAACGCGGCACGCACGCCGTCCAGCGCTGCGTCGACCGTCTCCACCGCCGGATCGTGCTCCAGATCGGCGTCGTAAGTCGGCACCGCCACCACGATCTCGACCGGCTCCTCCAGGCTGGATAAGGCGGAGATATAGCTCGAAAGCTGGTAGCGGACCCACGTCGTGTAATCCTCCGGATCGTCCAGGCCGCTGGCATGCGCCATGATCACCACCTCATCCACGCCCAGCAGCCCGATACGCTGCTTATAGCCGACGTTCCAGGTTAGCTCCGGATCCAAGGTCGACCCGACCGGCACATCGGGGTCTGAGGGGATGCGGTCGGGCGGGACGGTCGCAGAAAGCAGGCCCTCCGCGCCGACC
>CAZGLU010000389.1:469-1761 GCA_964526095.1 uncultured Anaerolineaceae bacterium
AGCAGGTCCACGTAGCTGTTGCTGCCATTCACCACGGCCAGACCGTTCAACTGTACCCCGTCCAGGCCCCACTGACGCACCGCCGTATCGGCCAGCGCCGTCACCCTCGCCCGCTGGTCGGCATCCGCGATCTGGTCCATCGACATGCGGAGCCACAACAACACGCGCACATCAGGCAGGGCCTCGCGCAGCGTGGCGACGAAATCCTGCGCATACTGGCCCTCCAGCAGCGAGCCATCCGTACGCCAGGCAGACGCCTCGACATAGACCGTGTCGATCGCGTGGTCGCGCAGGCGCGCGCTAAGCTGGCGCACCGCGTCCGGGTTAACCGCGTTGGCCGTCCAGGCGAACTCCAGCCAGGTCGCATTGTGCCTGGAACCAGGGGAAACACGATCCGACGAAAGGACCTGCTGCAACGCGATCAGCGCCGTGATCAGCGCGATGGCGGCCACCGCTACCAGCGCGACACGGCGCGGCACGCTGCGCGCGTCCTGCTCAACACGTACATGCCCGCGGCTGGACCGCAGGCGCGAGCGACCTTTACGCACGCTCGCCTCCGTTTTTGCCGGTCATTCCGGCGATCCCACCTGCCCCAATCCGTCATCCGGTAGATCAAACAGCGGCACGACGATCTCAACGCCCAACGCGCGCAGCGCGTCCGCCTGCGCCGCCCACATCGCCCGCTGGTTGCTCGCGGTATCGTGATCGTAGCCCAGCAGATGCAGCGTCCCGTGTACGACAGCCAGGAGCATCTCGTCCTCAACCGTGTGGCCCTCCGCCGCCGCCTGACGTTGAATGGTCGGCAGCGCCAGCACCAGGTCGCCCAGGTAGTCCGCATCCTCCCCCACCGCGACATCTGGATCGGCAGGGAACGAGAGGACATCCGTCGGCGCATCGACCGCACGATACTGCCGGTTCAGCATACGGATCGCCTCGTCGTCGGTAATGACGATGCTCAGCCCGGTTGCCGGTGGCATATCGTGGGCCTGGAGCACCCATGCCGCGGCCTCATACAGGCGTTCGTCGGATGCCCCGGCGCCCTGCTCAAGTTCGCGCTGTACCTCGATCGCGTAAGGGGGCAGCGCGCTCATTCGGGCCGTCCTTTCTCCCGATCCTCGGCGCGACGCTCGTTATTGGGCCGCTTGGGCCGCGTGCGCCGCGACACGAGGGTATCCGCTGGGGCCAGCGTATCGAGGCCACGGCTGCCTGCCGTTTTCGCTAGCTCGCCCGCAACAGTCTCCATCTCGCGCGTCGTGAGCGGGATGTCGCGCGGCACGGGTGGGGCGGGCGCA
>CAZGLU010000389.1:1771-4247 GCA_964526095.1 uncultured Anaerolineaceae bacterium
AGCTCTGCCGTGCGGCGCTTGGGCGTGCCGGGATACGTGATGCGCGTGTGGAACATGCCGAGCAAGGCATTGGCGAACGTATCACGCAGCACTTGAAGATCCCCCAGGGTCAGCCCGCACTCGTCAAGCTGGCGGTCCCGCACACGGGAGTCGAAAATGAAGTTGATCGTTTCTTCGATGTCCTCCCTGGACTGCGGGCGGCGGGCGCGCACGCTGCTTTCACACCCATCCGCCAGCATCAGAATGCCGGTTTCGCGCGAGCGCGGGCGCGGGCCGGGGTACGTGAAA
Organism: uncultured Anaerolineaceae bacterium; assembly: GCA_964526095.1. GTDB lineage: Bacteria > Chloroflexota > Anaerolineae > Aggregatilineales > Aggregatilineaceae > Aggregatilinea. The sequence continues at coordinate 2,060 of CAZGLU010000389.1, forward strand.
TCCGCGATGTCCACCACCTCGTCGGCGTCGTCACCGGCGGCGCTGCGCGCCTGCTGGTAGAAGTATGCGACCTGGGTGGTGCCGTGATGCTCCACGATGAACTCACGGATGCGGTGCGGCAGCCGGTAGCGCCGGGCCAGACGCTCGCCCTCCGTCACGTGGCCGATGATGATGCGCGCGCTCTGGATCGGGTCATTCAACTGGTCGTGCGGATTGGCGCGGTCCACCTGGTTCTCCACGAAGAAGAACGGATTAAGCACCTTGCCGATATCGTGGTACATCGCCGCCACACGCACGAGGGTCGCGTTTGCGCCGATCTGCTGCGCGCCCAACTCGGCCAGGTTCGCGACTTGCAGGCTGTGCTGGTACGTGCCGGGCGCCTCGCGCAGAAGCTGCTCGAGCAAGGGATGATTGGGCTGCATCAACTCGATCAGCTTCAGGCTGGTAGGGATGTTCAGGATGTTGCTGATCGCGAACAGGCCGACCAGCGCCCCGGCGGCGGAGAGCATCCCGTTCACCGCCGAACCAACCAACTGTGCCAACACGATGAACAGGTCAATGGAGCCGTCAGCGCCAAGCGCAAACACGATCGCGAGCAGGGCGCTGCCGAGCGCCACCAATGCGCCCGCAACAAAATAGGTATTGAGCCGCTCCGTCCGGCCCAGGGCCAACACGCCGAGCATCCCGGTGAAGCCGACCAGGGCCGCAAATTCCAGGTCCCCCTGCCCCATGAAGCCGATCAGCGCGGCCAGCATCGCCATCACCACGATGGCGAACTGAGGCCCGACCAACGTCGTGACGAGGAAGGCCAGGATGGACGCCGGGTAGAAGTACGGCTCGGTCTGCGCGCCGGGTTCGAACAGCCGGGCGGCGAACATCAGCAGCAGGAACAGCGCCCCCAGCACGACCAACATGCGATGGTTGCGCAGCAGGTCCGGCTCGAAGCGCACGATGTAACCGCCGAGCAGCAGCGTCGCCAGGGACATCGCCACCAGGCCGCCGACAATGCGCGCGGTGCGCCGGTTTGTGGCATCCAGCAGGCCGAAGTGCTCCAACGCCTCGATGTGCGAGGGCGTTGCGATCTCGCCCGCGCGGATGATCATCTGGCCGCTGGCGAACGAGCGCACCTCGACCGGAACATCGGCAGCGGCCCGCATCTGCTGCTGGCGCGTCAATTCCTCATTATAAAAGGTGTTGATCCGCAGCAGGTCTTCGGTGATAGCCTGGATCACGCGGGCCTCGCCCTCGCTATACGTCGCGCTGATCAGGTTCGGCAGGTTGTCGCGGCGGCTCTGGATGTTGTCCTCGCGCACCTCGCCGCTCATCACACGCTCCAGCAGGCGCATGATCTGGGCATCGACCGCGCGCCAGACCGCTTCATCCTCGATCGCAAGGAGATGGTTGATCACCTGATCGCTCAGCGTGAGGGCTGTGATGGCCTGTAAATCGGCGCGCTTCTGCTCCGGCGTCGCCAAGTCGTCGTACCGCACGTTCTCGATGTAGTCGAGGATCTGCCGGGCAAGCTGAAGCTGCTCGGCCGCGATCCGGGGATCCGGGGGATCGTAGACGGGCCGCACCGCCGCTGCCGCCGCCTCGCGCTTATCGGCGGTCAGCACGTCGCTCTCGTACGTCGTGCTGCGCGGGGCGAGCACGTCGCGCGGGGCGACATCACCCACCTCCAACACGAGCCGCGAGCTGGACGGCACGAGGCTGTCATACGCCAGCGCGACGGTGCCGCCGCCGATGAAGCTGCCGATCAGCACGACGAACAACGCCGTGCGGAGCCAGCGCCCGTACCGCTGCGAATAACCGGCTAAAGCCTGTGTCTGAGACACGATCCGTCCCTCAAAAACAAAACGGGCACCTCTGCGCCCGCCCGGTTATGCTGCTGTGAGTCAATGGGCTGGCGGAATCGCCCGGCACGCGGCCAGACCTACGCCAACAGCCCGCGCACGACCTCGCTCACCCGCTTGCCGTCCGCCTGCCCCTGCACGCGCGGCATCAGCACGCGCATCACGGCGCCCATCTCACGGCTGGAGGTGGCGCCCGTCTCCTGAATCGCCTCCTGAGCCAGGGCGCGCAGCTCGTCGTCGCTCAACTGGCGCGGCAGGTAACGCTCGATCACCTCCAGTTCGAAGCGCTCCTTCTCCGCCAGATCCAGGCGGCCCGCCTGCTCCATCTCCTGGAT
>CAZGLU010000390.1:0-4221 GCA_964526095.1 uncultured Anaerolineaceae bacterium
CGTGCGCACGCTCGCAGCCGCCCTCGCCGCGCGGCTCGGTGTGGATCGTCACGCGCTGCACCAGCGGCAGCTCTGTGCGGATCGCGGCTTCGACGTGCTCCGCGATGGCGTGCGCTTCCTCGACGCTGATCGAGCCGGGCAGCTCGCAGCATACGGTGAGGGCATAACCGCCGAGCGCCAGCCGGACCGATGCGTTCAACCACCCCGCGTCGGGGTAGAGCTGCGCGGCGATGCCGACCGCACGATCGCGCAGGTCGAGCGCGGTCTGCGACTGGCTGAGCGGCGCGCCCTGGTCGCTGCTCGGCTCGATGTGCGAGATCACGTTCCGCACGGTGGGCAGGCGGTCGATGAGCCGCCGCTCCAGGTCGCTGACCTGCCGGTGGGCCTCGCTGAGCGTCAGGCCGGGGCGCACCTCGACGTGCATCTCCAGCACGACGCCGTCCTGCGCCGGGACCGGGATCACCTCATGGACGCGCAGCCCCAGGCCGTCCGCGATGGCGCGCGCCTCCAACATATAGTCGAGCGTACCCGACTTTTGCGGCGCGAAATGGACCTGCACTTCCTCAACCTGGGGGTAGGTGTCGGTGACGCGCTCCTTGACCGACCGCGCGATGGCGTAGGCGTGGTCGGCCGTCACGGCGGGCTGCACGCGCGCGTCGATGTCCACATGCACGGCGTCGACAGGCCCCCGGCTGCGCACACGCACGATCTCGTCCACGCCGGGCACCGTCGCGATCAGCCGCTCGACAGCGCGGGGGTCCAACGTCTGCTGGTCGGCCAGGACGTTGCTCGTCTGCCGGATGATGCCGAGGCCCACACGCCCGATCACGACCACGATCAGCAGGGCGATGGCGATGTCCGCCCAGGCGTAGCCGAGCGCGCTCAGGGCCAGGCTGACGAGCACCGAGAGGGACACGAAGAAGTCGCTGGCTGTGTGCGCCGCGTCCGCGAGCAGGATGTCTGAGCGCAGGGCGTGGCCGCGCCGCCGCTCGTAGATTGTGACGCCCAGGTTGATGACCATCGTGCTGATCATCACCACGAAGCTGAGGGGGGTGACGTTCGGCTCGCCCCCGTAGAGCAGCCGGTCCACCATCGTTTGCAGGATCTCCCACGCCGCGACCAGCAGCAGCCCACCGATCGCCAGCGTGGCGAGCGTTTCGAAGCGCCGGTGCCCGTAGGGGTGCTCCTCGTCGGGCGGCTGCGCGGCGATCTTCGTCCCGACCAGCCCCACGATGTTCGAGGAGGCGTCCATCGACGAGTGGAAGCCGTCCGCGATCATCGCAACCGCGCCCGTGAGGATCCCGGTGATCATCTTGGCGCCCGCCACCAGCATATTGAGGACCAGCACGCCCCACAACACGCGACGGATCTCCGTCGCCGCTCGCGGCCGGGTGAGGCCCGGCGCTGCTTCCGTCATCTGTTTCCCTCGCTCGCCCGCAGTCTTCGTTGGGGCTGCGGCCTCCCCGGTGTAACCGGACGCATTATACAGGATTCGTCCCGCCTATGGTAGTTCGGGCGCAAACTACGGGATTCGCGCTAGCCCTCGCCGCGCGCCGCCTCGCGGGCGAGCCTGTCCAGGCCCTCGCTGATCGACGCCGCTTCATCGGCCTCGCGCACCCAATCGACCTGCCGCTGGCTCGCCTCGGCGGCAAGCGCCTGCCACAAGTCCTGGTGTTTTACCGGCTCGCCACTTTGCGTCTTCCAGCCGCGCCGCTGCCAGCCCGGCACCCATTGCGTCATGCCGCGCGGCAGCGTGTCGCTCGGGCAGTGGACGCGCACCGATGCCCCCGGCTCGACCGCCCGCAGCGCCTCCAGCGCGGCGACCAGCTCCAGCCGGTAGCTGTTGGTCTCCGCCTCAGTGCCCGTCCGCACGATGGGCTGTTGTTCGGCGTCGGCGTTGTGCACGATGCGGAACGCGTACCCGCCGCGCCCGCCTACCTTCGGCACGGACACGCGCAGCCCGATCTCGACCTCGACGGGCGGCAGGGGGGCCGCGCCGCCCATCTCCCGGATCAGCCGCTCGCGGGCGGCGGTCGCCAGCCGGTCGGCGCGCTCGTTATCGGCGTGGCCCGCGTGGCCCTTGATCCATTCCCATTCGATCACGTGGCGCTGCGCCTCGGCATGGAGCGCCTGCCACAGTTCCGCGTTCGGGACCGGCTTCTTGCCGCGCTGCCAGCCTTTCGCCACCCAGGCGGGCAGCCATTCCGTGATGCCCTTTTGCAGGTATTCGGAGTCCGTGACGAGCCGCACGGTGCAGGGCCGCTTGAGCGCGCGCAGAGCCTCCAGCGCGGCGGTCAGCTCCATGCGGTTGTTGGTCGTCTCCGGCTCTGCGCCGCTCAGCTCTTTTTCCGCGCCGTTTTCGGCACGCAGGATCGCGCCCCACCCGCCGGGGCCGGGGTTCGGGCTTGCGCCGCCATCCGTGTAGATCGTGACCGTCGGGCGTTGTTCGTCCAAGGCTGTGTCCTTTGCCGTGTGTTTTACCGCTGACCGGCCTCCTGCCGGGGCGCCGTGCGCGTGCATCCGCGATTGTAGCCCAGTTCCCCGTCCGGATCGATTTTCGGCGGGGCCGCGCTGCCGGGCCGTGCGGGTTGACGGGCCGTGTATAATAGCGCGCGGAACCGGACGAATCGTTAACCCGCCGGGCGCACGTGACCGCGCCCGGCTTCCCGTGATGGAGGTAGCATGGCAGACACAAAGGGACGGCCTGCAACCGTCTATGATCAGATCGGTGCGGAGGGGTTCGAGCGGTTGGTGGCAGGCTTTTACCGGCGCGTGGCGCAAGACCCGATCCTGCGCCCCATGTATCCGGAGGCGGACCTCGGCCCGGCTGAACGGCGGCTGCGCCTGTTCCTGATCCAGCTTTTCGGCGGCCCCACGACATACTCCGACGAGCGCGGGCACCCGCGCTTGCGCCTGCGACACGTTCCGTTTAGGATAAATGAAGCGGCGCGCGATGTATGGGTGCGCCACATGTTGGCCGCAATGGATGAAGCGGCCATCGACGAACCGGCGCGGAGCACGCTGCGCGAGTATTTTGAACGGGTCGCCACGGGCCTGATCAATACCTACAACCCGGAGTGATATGCCGGGGCGGGCCGGTCGCGGAGGTCTTATGGAACGAGCACGTAGGTCTCATGCGCCATCCCGGATCGAACAGTGGGCGGCGCTGATCAACCGGCTGCGCCGTGCGACACGAATCGCGTTGAGCGTCGTTATCGCGCTGGAGCTGACGCTCCTGATCTCGCTGATCGTGGACCGGCTGCTGATCGCGGCGGTGTATGATGGCGACGTCGGGGCGATGGTCCCGGCGCTGATCGCGGTGGGCTTCGGCGTATTGTTCTACGTGATCGGCTGGTGGGCGCTGGTCGGCTTCGACGCGGACCCAACCCGGCCCTGGCGTGCAGGACGGCCCGCCGTGTTGTATGCGGCGGTGGGCGCGGCGGGGTTGATCGCGCTGGTGATGTTGATCCTGATCGGGCTGGCGCAGGGGTATATCCTGTGACGCGCAGCCGGGCGCACTCTCACTACGGAGCGACAATGCGAATTGCGGGGATTCTCATGTTCTTGGCCCTGGCCCTGGCCGCCTGCGGCGGCGATGATGCCACCACACCGGCGCCCGTGACCGATGCACCGGACGGCCCCACGCCGATGCCCGCGACGTGGACCCCCTCGCCGGAGGGGTTCGAGCCGTCCCCTACGCCCGCTGGCGAGGCGCTGGAGATCGAGGCCGCGCCTGTCGAGGCCGGGCCGCCCGCCGGGGGCAATACCCTGCCGCCGACCTGGACGCCGTTCGTGCGGCCCACCATCACGCCGCCGCCGCGCCCCATCGTCACGTTGGAGCCGCCGACGCCGACGCCGGTCGAGCTGGACGCGCCCACCCCAACACCGCTGGGCGAGCACTGCTTCACGCTGGAGTCGTTGGTGGAGGAGGAACCCCGGATCGAGGTCGGGCAGGGGGTCGGCATCCGCTGGACCCCGGTTGAGGGCATCGACGCGTACCGGGTCGAGGTCGTGCACCCGGATGGCGGCCTGATCCTGAACGCGATCACGCCCGACACACTCTACGAGATCCCCGGCACGACGTTCACCACGGCTGGCGTGTACGGCTGGCAGGTGACGCCGCTTGCTGGGGACCAGCCGGTGTGCTACAGCATCAGCGGCGTGATCATTACCTCGTTCCCGCGCGAGTGATCGCGGGGACCTCACCCTCCGGCCCCCTCT
>CAZGLU010000391.1:0-4213 GCA_964526095.1 uncultured Anaerolineaceae bacterium
ACACCCTATCCTACACTCTTTCCCTACACGACGCTCTTCCGATCTTGGAGGTCTGCCCGGGCGCGATGCCGACGCGGCTGCGCGTGGGCGGGCAGGCGCGCGCCGTGGCCGATGGCCCCGCGCCCGTGCTGTGGAGCGCACCCACCGAATCGAGCGCGATGGTGGGCGAGGTCGCGCCCGGTGACAGCGTGGACGTGCTGGACGGCCCGCAGTGCGTCGAGGGCCAGGTCTGGTACCGGATCGCCTACAGCAACATGGTGGGCTGGATGTCCGAGGGGGTGAACGACGTCTACGCGTTCGAGCCGGAGGGCGCGGTCCCTGCCCCGGACGGGACGGAGGAACTGCCCGCGCCGGGAACGGTCGTGCCGCTGGCGGTCCAGGACTATGACCTGCCCGCGAACCGCGCGGCGATCAGCCTGGACGGCATCGAGCAGATCGCCAACCTGCGCGAGATCGCGCTCGACGACGAGATCATGAAGCTGGCATGGTCGCCCGATGGCGCAACGCTGGCCGCCGCCGCCACGCAGGGCATCTGGCTGTTCGATACGACGAACTTCGCCGCCACGCCGCGCCTGCTCCGGGTCGCCAGCGGCCCGGTGTACGACGCCAGCTTCAGCACGCTGACCGGCGTGCTCGCCACCGGCCACGAGGACGGCACCATCCGCCTGTGGGACACCGTGATCGGCGGGCAGATCGGGGTGCTGCAAGGCCACACGGCCCCGGTCCGCGCGGTGGCGTTCAGTCCGGACGGGACGATCCTCGCCTCCGGCGGCGGTGACGAGGAAACCGGCGCCGGAAGCGAGATCCTGCTGTGGGACGTCGAAAGCAGCTCGCAGATCGCGGCGCTCAGCGGGCACACCGGGATGATCACGGACCTGGACTTCAACGCGGACGGCACGCTGCTCGCCTCGTCCAGCGCCGACGCGACCGTGCGGCTGTGGGACGTGATCAGCGGGACGCTGGCGACCGCCTATGAGGGCCACACGGACGCCGTGAACGCCGTGCTGTTCCAGCCGGATGGGACGCGGCTCGCCTCGGCGGGCGCGGATGGGACTGTGCGGCTGTGGGTGGTCGGCGGCGAGGACGAAACGGTGCTGGAAGGGCACGAAGGCCCGGTGTGGACGCTCGTCTTCGGCATCGACCAGGACATCCTTGCCTCGGCAGGCGGCGCGCTGGCGGACGAAACCAGCACGCCGGACATCTGGCTGTGGGACGTGGAGACCGGCGAGCAGGCCGACACGCTGACGCTCGACACGATCCCGGCTGGCGCGGCAGCACGCAGCCTGATCCTCAGCCCGGACGGCACCGTGATCGCGCTCGGCACCATGGAGGGCGCCATCAGCACGATCCGCCTGCTGGGCGTCGTGCCCTAGGCCGCACCGCAACCGCGATCGACCGGACGCCCTGCCCCTTCAGTCAGGTTAGCTTGCTGGAGGGGCAGTTTTGGTTGCCTGGATGCGATCGTGCAAGCGGCTGTGAGCGGGGATGCGAGCCGCTAGCCGGGCCAGCCGAGCAGCAGGAGCAGGACGCTCAGCGTCAGCGCGCTGACCAGCGTCGAGAGCAGGATCACGCCCGTGACGAAGTCCGCATCCGCGCCGAACTCGGTCGCCAGCACGCTGCCGATCACGGCGGTCGGCATGGCGGCCTGCACGATCGACACCTGCCGCGACAACCCCGACAGGCCGAGCAGCGCGACGAACAGCAGCGCGATCAGGGGCGAGATGAGCAGGCGCGTCCCGGCGGCGGTGATGAGCGGCATGATCCGCCCCGCCAGCCGCGCCCGCGAAAGCTGGATACCCAACACGATCAGCATACCGGGGATCGAGGCGGGGGCGAGCAAGCTGACCGCGCTGTTCAGCGGGCCGGGCAGCGTGCTGTCCGTGAGGTTCAGGAACAGGCCCAGGCCCGCCGCATAGGGCAGCGGGATCAGGAACACGGTGCGCACGGCGCCCCAGGTCGACCGCGTGCCGCGCGCGGCCAGGAAGACGCCAAGCGTGTTGGATACGATGTAGGTCGTCACGAAGAAGATCAGCGCGCGCTGCTCACCGGGCAACCCGAACGCCAGCCGGTTCAGGGGCAGGCCGTAGTTCCCGGCGTTGATCAGCACCACGCTCAGCATGAACGCGCTCTCCAGGCGGCGGTCGAAGCCCCACGCACGTGAGATACCCCACCCCACCAACGCGACGGCAACCGAGGCCAGCAGCGCCACCGCCGCGACGCCGAGCGCCTCGTCCCCGTCCATCTCGGAGTTAGCCAGCCCGTCGAGCACGAGGCACGGCGAGAACACGTAGATCAGCAGGCGTGAGAGCGGCCTGGGATCGATCTCCATGCGCCGGTCCAACACCCACCCCACGGCGGCAATCAGGAAGATCGGGCTGATGACGGTATAGAGGATCTGGAACAGGCCGGCCATAGGGGCGCCGTGGTCGTCAACCCGATTCGCCTACGCGCAGGACTTTCATGAAATTGGTCTGGTTGCCCACGCCGAAGGGCACCCCGCCGATGATTACGATCAGGTCGTCCTGCTCGACCATGCCCTGCTTGCGCGCCGTCTCCACGACGACCTGGACCATCTGGTCGATGGTGCGGAATTCCTGGACCATGACCGGCGTCACGCCCCACACCAGCGCGAGCCGGTTGTACGTCGTGCGGTTCGGCGTCGCCGCCAGGATCGGCGTGTGCGGGCGCTCGCGCGCCACACGACGCGCGGTGTAGCCGGACCATGTGCTCGCCACGATCAGGCGGGCTTCGAGGGCGTTAGCCAGCTCGTCCGCGACGTGGCTGATCGCGGCAGGGATGTGGCGGCGGCGGTCCACACCCATCTCCTTGATGCTCAGCTTCGGCTGAAGCTCCCGGTGCTCGCGCAGGTACTGTTCCGCGATGTGGGCGATACGCGCCATGATCTCGATCGATTGCAGCGGGTACTTGCCGATAGCCGTCTCGCCGGAGAGCATCACGGCGTCGGTGCCGTCGAAGATAGCGTTCGCCACGTCGCTGGCCTCCGCGCGGGTGGGGCGCGGGTTCTCGATCATGCTGTTGAGCATCTGCGTGGCGGTGATGACCGGCTTGCCCGCCTCGTTGCAGCGGCGGATGATCGTCTTCTGGTACACCGGGACGCGCTCGGCGGGCGTCTCCACGCCCAGGTCGCCGCGCGCCACCATGATCCCGTCCGAATGCTCAAGGATGGCCTCGAAGTTGGCGATGGCCTCCGCCTTCTCGATCTTGGCGATCAGCCCGACCTCGCCGTTCAGGTGGCGGATCAGCCAGCGCATCTCGCGCATGTCGTCGCCGGAGCGCACGAACGACATGGCGATATAGTCCACCCCCTGTTCGAGCGCGAAGCGTACGTCCTCGCGGTCCTTGCCGGTGATGGCCGACATCGACAGGCTGGAATCCGGCAGGCTGACGCCCTTGCGCGAATGCAGCCAGCCGCCCGTCACGACCTCCACGATGACGGTGTCGGCCCGCTTCCCGGTGACGACCCATTCCAACTGGCCGTCGTCGATCAGCAGGCGGTCGCCGAGCTTCAGGTCGCGCAGCACGTCGGGGTGCGGCATGGGGATCAAAAACGGCTGCTCGGGGTCGTCGTTCTCGTGCGGCGTCAGCGTCAGGCGGTCGCCCTCAGTTAGCTCCAGCGGGTCGAGCGCCAGGTCGCCCAGGCGCAGCTTCGGCCCTTGCAGGTCCCCGATGATCGCCACCACCGCGTTCTCTTCGTTAGCCACCTGGCGGATGTTCGCGATGTTGCGCGCGTGGGTTTCGTGCGTGCCGTGGCTGAAGTTGATCCGTGCAACGTCCATCCCGGCGCGGATCATGGCCCGCAGCATCCCGATATCCGACGAGGCCGGGCCGATCGTCGCCACGATCTTGGTCCGCTTGCGGTAATCCAGGTGCGATTCCATGCCATTCCCTCGCGTCTAAGACGCGGGTCCGGGACACGCCTCGCACGTCCCGGACCCGTCCATACACCATCATGTCGCGGCGCGGGACCGCGACCGAACGCGCTAGGCGAACTTGATGTTCGGGAACGCGGCACGCCCGGCGTAGGTGGCCGACGAGCCGAGCTGTTCCTCGATGCGCAGCAGTTGGTTGTACTTGGCGATGCGGTCCGACCGCGCGGGCGCGCCGGTCTTGATCTGGCCCGCGTTGAGCGCCACGACGAGGTCCGCGATGGTCGCATCCTCGGTCTCACCGCTGCGGTGGCTGACGACGACGG
>CAZGLU010000392.1:0-4208 GCA_964526095.1 uncultured Anaerolineaceae bacterium
CGAACGGTTCGCGGTGACTGATACCCAACCCCGGCTCCTGGGGATCGTCCGGCGCCGCTGGCGGCTCGTCGTGCGGCTGGCGCTGCTGCTCGTCCTGGCGGGCGTCCTCGCGCTCGGATCGCTGGCCGCGCTGATCCTCGTTTATGGCGAGTGGGACCAGGCCCGCCCGGCGGATGTGATCGTCGTGCTGGGCGGCGGGCGGGTCGGCACGGAGCGCCGCGCCTACCATGCCGCGGCCCTCTACCACGCCGGTTACGCGCCGACCGTGATCTGTACCGGCGCGGTGCCGTACGGCTGGCACACGTCGGAGGCGGCGCGCTGTGCCCGTGCCGTCATGCGTGAGGGCGTCCCGGCGGATGCGATCTTGCTGGAGGAGGTCAGCCGCAGCACGGAGGAGAACGCCATCGAGTCGGCGGCGCTGATCGCCGCGCACGGCTGGGACTCCGCCGTGATCGTCAGCGACGACTACCACCTGTGGCGCGCGAACCTGCTGTTTGAGGCGCAGGGCATCACGGCATGGCCCAGCCCGGCGCAGAAAAGCAACGGCCCGCTGCCCCCGCGCGAGAAGACGTGGTCCACGCTGCGCGAGGTCGCGGCGACGGTGTGGTATGCGGGCAAAACCGTGCTCGGCCTGCCCTACACGCGCGTTGGCCGCTGATCGAGTACACTACAGGTATGGGGCCGTGCTGTGGCGCCGGAAGACCTGGGGAGCGAAGCGGCGTGCCGCGAATTTTGGTGGTTGAGGACGACGGTGATCTGCTGTACCTGTACGGCACCGTATTGAGCCGTCACGGGTACGCGGTTGAGACGGTCCAGCGGAGCACCGACGCGCTGCTGCGCCTGACCAACGAGCCGTTCGACCTCGTCATCCTCGACATCGGCCTGCCCGATATTTCCGGGATGCGCATCCTGGAGTTCGCGCGCAGCGACGCGCGCCTGAAGGACATCCCGATCGTCGTCATCTCGGCCAACGAGCACAACGAGCCGTGCGCTCGCGCATGGGGTGTGCAGCACTTTTACGTCAAGCCGGTGAAGATGCACGACCTCCTGGCCCTGGTGGATCGCCTGCTGGGGGCGTGACCACGCGGGCGGGCGGGGGACGTAGGGGAGGCGTTGCGTTCCCGTCGCGCCCTGCGCCCGGTTTCACTCCTACAATACGATCAGGGTCAGCGCGTAGTCGTCGGTCTTCAGCATCCCCGACCGCATATCCCCCGGTGAGGGCTGACGACTGCCTGCTGGCTTCGGTCTGCGCATCCGATCCACGCCGAGCACGTTCGTGAGGGGAGTTATCATGAAACGCCGACGCAGTCGAAGGTTGGTTGGCCTGGGCGTCGCGCTGCTGCTCCTGCTGGGGCTGAGCGCCGCATTTCCGGGTTCGCTGCCGGTCGCCCTGGGCGCACCGGGCGCGCAGGACGGGCCAGCCCCGCCCCGCGTCTACGAAACGGCCCCGCTTGCCGGTGAGGAGCTGCCCCTCGAAGGCAGTGTCACGTTCTACTTCGATCAGCCGATGGCCCAGGACGCCGCGCCGGACGTCACGGTGACGCCGGACGTGCCGGGCGACGCCGCCTGGGTGGACGAGACCACGCTGGTTTTCACGCCCGCCGAGCCGTTCGAGCGCGCGACCGAGTATACGTTTACGCTTGGGGCCGGGCTGACCTCCGCCGAGGGCGTGCCGCTGGCGGAGCCGTTCACGCTGGCCTTGCGTACCGTCGGCTATTTGGAGGTGTCGCAGACCCTGCCCGGTGACGACGCCGCGCTGGTCGATGTGGACAGCGCCATCACCGTGATCTTCAACCGGCCGGTTGTGCCGCTCGTCGTGGCCGAGGACATGGCGGGCCTGCCGCAGCCGCTGACGCTCGATCCCCCGGTCGAGGGCGAGGGCGAATGGCTGAACACGTCGATCTACGTCTTCACGCCGTCCGAGGGCCTGCGGGGCGCCACCACGTACACCGCCACGGTCGAGGCCGGGCTGGAGGACGTGACCGGCGGCGTGCTGGCCGAGGACTACCGTTGGACCTTCACGACGGTGCCGCCGGAGGTCGTGCGCGTCCGGCCCGAGACGGGCCAGGAGGACGTGGTCCTGGAGGCGCCGGTGATCGTCGAGTTCAGCCAGACGATGGACCCGGACGCGGTCGAGGACGCCTTCACCCTGGCCCCGATCCCGCCGGAGGGCGACACCACCGAGCCGGAGCCGGTCGCCGGGTCCTTTAAGTGGAGCGACGATGGGCGCACGCTGACCTTCCAGCCGGACGACATGCTGGTGCTCGGCACGCTCTACCGCGTTCGGATCAATGGCGAGGCGGCCTTGAGCAGCACAGGCGCGCCGCTGGGCGAAACCTTCCTGGCCGCGTTCAAAACTGTGCCAGCCCCGGCCATCGTCGCCACATCCCCGGCGGACGGGGAGGAGGCCGCGTCGCCGTATGGCGGCTTCACGATCACCTTCGCCGGGCCGATGGACCTCGAAAGCCTCGAGGGCAAGGTCATCATCGAGCCGGAGCCGTGGCGCGACTTCGACACCTTCTTCTACGACTACGACTACAGCTACCAGCTTTCGTTTGATACTGAGCCGAGCACCGAATACACCATCACGATCCTGCCGGGCATGGCCGACCGCTACGGTAACACCATCGACGAGGGCATGGTCGTCACCTACCGCACCGCGCCGTACCCGCCGGAGCTGACGCTGCAAGCGCCGGGCCGCGCGGGCCTGTACAGCGCCTATAACCCGACGACGCGCGTCTTCCTGACGCACCGCAACGTCTCGCGGGCGGACCTGGCGCTGTGGCGCCTCTCGCTGCCCTCGCTGGCCCGCCTGACGGGCGAGGATCAGTGGGACGCGTGGCAGACCTTCACGCCTGACGAGGAAGACCTGCTGCGCGAGTGGTCGATCGACCTCAGCAGCCAGCAGGACGAGCGCCGCTACGAGTTGCTCTACATCTCGGAGACCGGGCCGAGCGGCATCTCGAACATCGAGTGCCTGGGCGCGCCCGCCCCCCAGATGAAGCTGGGCGACGTGGCGATCGTCACGCAGGAGGACGAGCGGCCGCTCAACGTGCGGCGTGAGCCGAACCTCGGCGCGCGGACGCTGACACAGCTTCTGCCCGGCGATACCTTCCAGGTCATCGGCGGGCCGGTCTGCGAGGGCGGCTACCTGTGGTGGGAGGTCCGGCTGGACAACGGCACGGTCGGCTGGTCGGCGGAGGGCGACCTCGACCACTACTACTTCACGCCGCTGCTCGGCGTCTCGGACGACGAGGACGCGCCGGAACCCCCGGCGGCGCTGGCGCCGGGCGCGTACTACCTGCGTGCCTCCGCCCCGGAGTTGGAGGTCCAGGGCACCGAGCCGGAACGGCACATCATGGTGGTCGCCACGGCCAACATCACGCTTAAGTTCAGCCAGGACACGGCCCTTGCCTGGGTCACCGACCTGGAGAGCGGCGAGCCGGTGGCGGACGTCCCGGTGATCTTCTATAACGCGAACTTCAACCCGGTCGGTCAGGCCACGACGGACGCCGACGGGCTGGCCGAGGCGAGCATCCCGCACCTGGAGAGCCTGTACACCACGCTGTATGCGACGGTCGATGCCGGTGACACCTTCGGGATCGCGGTCAGCCAGTGGTCGAACGGCCTCGACCCGTGGAATTTCGAGGTTCAGAGCGACTACGAGCCGCAGACGATCGTCGGCTACCTGTACACCGACCGCCCGATCTACCGCCCGGACCAGCCGGTGTACTTCCGGGGCATCATCCGCGCCAAGGACGACGTGACCTACACCGTCCCGGCGCTGGACGAGGTCCCGGTCCGCATCTACGACGACCGGGGCGAGGTGATCTACGATGCCGTGCTGCCGGTCACGCCGCAGGGATCGTTCAGCGGCGAGTTCACGCTCGACGCCGAGGCGCCGCTCGGCTACTACCGCATCACGGCGGAGCTGCCGGACGACCCGCGCGGCGGGTTCGGCGTGAGCTTCAACGTGGCGGAGTACCGCGCGCCGGAGTTCCAGGTCACGTTGACGCCGGATCAAACCGAGGTCGCGCAGGGCGACCCGGTGCGCGTGCTGGTCGAGGCGCGCTACTTCTTCGGCGGCGCGGTGTCGGACGCGACGGTGCGCTACAGCGTGCTCTCGCGGGATTACCGCTTCCAGTATGACGGCCCCGGCTACTGGTCGTTCGTGGACGAGAACTACGACTTCTACGCGCCGGAATACT
>CAZGLU010000393.1:0-1447 GCA_964526095.1 uncultured Anaerolineaceae bacterium
TCGGGGGCGGCGACGGAGACGCGCCGCCGCAGTCATCCCCCCCGGAGATCGGCCCGGCGCCCGCCATGACGGGCGGCTGGTACAAGCCGCTCGACGCGGACCTCGCGGCGCTGCTCTCCGGCGCGGCAGATACGATCGTGGAGCCGCCCCAACCGGACGGCGGGGCCGAGCCTGACAACCAGCAGGCCACGCGCATCCTGGAGGCGTCGGATGGTGACGGCGCGATCGCGGAGCCGGAAGCTCCGGCGGACAGCACGCCGGTCCCGCAGGCGACCCCCGCCAAGCCGATGCCCGGCCTGACCGAGGCGGAGGCGGCCTACGCCGCCCGGCAGCGCAGCCGCGAGGAGCAGGCGATCCAGCCCCCGGACGGCGAGCCGACCGCCGAGGACCTGTCGCGCGAGCCAGGGGAAGCTGGCGCAGCAGAGCCGGAGCCGGAACCCGCCGAGGCCCCCACGCAGCCCGACCCCTTCGAGCAGGTCGAGCGCAAGGTGAGCGCGCTGCGGGCGCGGTATGAGGCCGGGTCGCTGACACGCGAGGAGCTTCAGAACGAGCTGCGCCACCTGATGATCCTGGACGACGACGGGCACTGGTGGATGATCGGCCTGGAGTCCAACCGCTGGTACTACTACGATGGGCGGGACTGGGTCCCGGCCACGCCGCCGCGTCGCGACGTCGTGCGTGGCAGCGCGGTACGCACCGAAACGGGCTTGCAGCAGGTCGTAACGGACGACGCGCTGGCGGAGGGGCTGGACGTGACGAGCGCGCGGCCCAACATCGAGCTGGACGAGGACGGGATGCCCCTCCCGCGCCGCGTGCCGCTCGACGACCCCGGCGCGACGATGGTTTCCCCCAGCGCCGCGTTTATCGAGCCGGTTCGCCGCTCGGAGGCCAAGACGCAGCAGCACAGCCGCCAGGTGGAGATGGACGGCGAGGGGTTCATCCCCGGCCCCGCCGGTGACCGTGCGTTCATGCGCCCCGGCACGCCGGATTCCGCGCAGGCCACGATCCGGACGGGCGCCGCCGGGGAGGACGCGGGCGCAACGCTGCCCGGCCACCCACCGGTGACGGCTGCGGCGGGCGCTGCCGTGCCCGCGCCAGACGCGATCAGCAAGCCAAAGCCGCGCCTGGGCGAGTTCCCCCAGCCGGACTACAGCGCGGCGCTCGGCCCGACGCGCAACCGCCCATGGTACGCCACGTGGGGCGTGCGGGCGGGCGTCGCCGCGATCATCGGCGGCATGTTGCTGACGCTGCTGGTGCTGCTCGGCATGATCGGCTACTACTTCTGGGTCGTGTCGGAGTATCGCCACGCGGTCGATACGCTCAGCGAGCGCGCGGCCAGCTTTGAAACGACCGAGATCTACAGCGCGGGCGGCGATCTGCTGGCCGAGTTCAGCAACTTCGAGAGCGAGGACACCGGGACGCGCAAGGAGGTCCCGCTGGAGCGGAT
>CAZGLU010000393.1:1457-3856 GCA_964526095.1 uncultured Anaerolineaceae bacterium
TGGGTGATCCACGCCACGATCTCGACCGAGAACGAGACGTTCTACACCGACCCCGGCTTCAGCGTCTTCGCCATGATCCGCGCGGCGGTGCAGAACCTCCAGGCGGGCGCCACCGTCTCCGGCGCGAGCACGATCACGCAGCAGTTGGCGCGCGCCCTGGTGCTGGAATCGGATTACGCCTACGAACAGACGGCTGAGCGCAAGATCAACGAGGTGATCGTCGCCTCGGAGATCAAGCGCAAGTACTCCAAGAATGAGATCCTTGAGATCTACCTGAACGAGTTCTTTTACGGCAATTTCGCCTACGGCATCGAGGCCGCCGCCGAGACGTATTTCGGCATCTCCGCCGCCGAGTTGAACCCGGCGCAGGCGGCGTTCCTGGCCGGGCTGCCCCAGTCGCCCGCCACCTACGACCCCGTGCTGAACCACGAAGCCGCCGTGCTGCGCATGAAGGACGTGCTGCGCCTGATGTCTGAGGCGAACGGCACGGGCTGCATCGCGATCCAGCACCAGGACGAGACGGAGTGGCAGGTCCCGCAGAACGGCTCCCTGTGCGTGACGGCGCGCACGCTGTCCAACGGCGACGTGCTGTATTACTACCAGACGCCGAACATGGCCGAGCCGCAGGAGATGACGGTCGAGATCGCGTTCGTCGAGGCGACCAACTACGAGCCGCCGGAGTTCCGGGCCGAGCACCCGCACTTCGTCAACTACGTCTGGCAGCAGCTTGAGGACACCTACGGCTCACAGGCGATCTACAACGCCGGGTTCCGCGTCTACACCACGCTGGACGAGAACGTGCAGCGCATCGCGGAGGAGGCGGTCACGCGGAACCTGAACCAGCTTCGCGCGGCGGGCAACGACGTGGAGAACGCCTCCGTCGTCGTCATGCGCCCGCAGGATGGCGCGGTCTTGGCGATGGTCGGCAGCGCGGACTACTACAACGACGACATCGACGGGCAGGTGAACGTCGCGTTCACCGGCCAGCAGCCCGGCTCGGCCATCAAACCGCTGGTCTACCTCGCCGCGCTCGACCCGGACCCGGATGGCCGCTACTGGACCCCGGCGACCGTGATCTGGGACGTGCAGACGGACTTCAACGGCTACGTGCCGACGAATTTCGACATGCAGTATCACGGCCCGCAGACGGTGCGACACGCACTCGGCAACTCGCTCAACGTCCCGGCGGTGAAGGCGCTGCAATTCGTCGGGGTGGAGCAGTGGACGCAGTTCGCCAAGCGGATCGGGCTGACCTTCCCCCTAGGCGACCCCGTCGAGCGGCAGGCGGGCCTGCCGACCGCGCTCGGCGCGGTTGAGGTGCGCCTGTTCGACATGGTCTCGGCGTACACGATGCTCGCGAACAACGGGCGCTACAAGCAGCCCTACGCCATCAGCCGCATCGAGGACAGCAGCGGCACCCTGATCTTCCAGGCGCAGCAGGACGTCGCCGGGCAGCAGGTCGTCAGCGCGGAATACGCCTACCTGATCACGCACATCCTGTCCGACGCCGACGCGCGGGCGGACGAATTCGGGTATGGCGCGCCGCTGCAACTGAGCGGCAACCGGCCCGCCGCCGTCAAGACCGGCACCACCAACGATAACCGCGACATCTGGACCATCGGGTTCACGCCGCAGTACACCGTCGGCGTGTGGGTCGGCAACACGGATAACCGCCCGATGTACGGCCTGACCGGCTACCTGGGCGCGGCCCCCATCTGGAACCAGATCATGGAGGCGGTACACCAGGGCCTGCCCGTTCAGGACTTCCCGCCGCCCGCCGGGCTGGTCCAGGCTGAGGTCTGTATCGACTCCGGCACGCGGCCCTCGGCAGCCTGCGCGGGCCGCACGCGCATGGAGATCTTCGCCAGCGCCGCACCGCCCCCAGGCGCCGATCAGGACATCTTCCGGCGGCTGGAGGTGGACACCTACACCGGCAAGCTCGCCAACGAATACTGCCGCGACGAGGCCGAGGTCCGCACCTTCGTCGCCATCGACGACCCGACCGCCTACAACTGGATCAACAACACCGGCGCAGGCAACCAATGGGCGCAGGCGCGCGGCCTCGACGTACCGGTGATGCCGCCGCCGACGGAATACTGCAACCCGAACGACCCGCGCCCGTACGTCGTGTTCAGCACGCCGTCCGAGAACGCCACGCTCGAAGGCGTCGTGCAACTGCGCGGCGCGATCACCATGCCGGAATTCAACCGCTTCGAGGTGCGCTACGGCGTCTCGCACGATCCGGGCGCCTTCAGCCAGCCGTTCATCGTGGACACGAACCAGCGTCCTGAGGGCGAGTCGATCCTCGGTGAGTGGGACACGCGCACCGTGGCCAACGGCCCGTACACCCTGCGCCTGGTCGCCATCGACAACTTCGGGCGCAGCGTGTCGCGCGACGT
>CAZGLU010000393.1:3866-4208 GCA_964526095.1 uncultured Anaerolineaceae bacterium
CACGTAACGGTCAACAACCCGGAGCCGACCGCGCTGCCGACGCTGACGCTGGCGCCCACGCCGACCAGCGCCCCGCCTGCGGAGCAAAGTGCGCCGTCTGAGGCGGAGCAGGCCGAGGCGTTCGTGCTGCCGTCGCCCACCCAGGCGCCGACCCTGACGCCGACCTGGACGCTCACGCCGACGCCGCAGTAACCGGCACGCGGGCACCGGCTGCCCCACGTCATTCCCTGCCCCCTCATGGAACCGCTCCGTGAGGGGGCAGTGATCGGCCACCCGTAGGGGGTGCGAACGCGCATCGTACCAACGGACCATCACACCATCCTGAGGCAAACGACAATGGAT
>CAZGLU010000394.1:0-3020 GCA_964526095.1 uncultured Anaerolineaceae bacterium
GATGGAATCTCGTGACTGGAGTTCAGACGTGTGCTCTTCCGATCTGGCCGATCCGCACCCGGCCCCGAACCACCCCATAGGGGCCGCCGTACCGCACGGTGAAGGACGTGCCGCCCGCCGCATCCGGCTCGATGTCGGCGGCGCTCCAGTCGCCGGACGCGGGGCCGACGCCGTAGCTCGTGACGCGGCCCCCCGCCCGCCAGCGGCGCTGGCCGAGCGCGAAGGCCGGTTCGTCGTCGGCGCAGACGACCAGCAGGCCATCCGCCGGGAGCAGCGCCGTGAATTCCTCGAAGGCGGCGAACATCTCGGCCCAGGTGGGGAAGCAGTCCGGGTGATCGTGCTCGACGTTGGTCACCACGGCGATCGTCGGGCGCAGGCCGAGGAACATGCGGTCGTACTCGTCCGCCTCGATCACGAACGGCGCGCCCTGCCCCACGCCCGCGTTAGTGCCGGTGTTCCGCATCACGCCGCCCACGATGTAGGTGGGGTCGAGGCCGGCGTGCAGCAGGGTGTGGGCCAGCAGCGCGGTGGTGGTCGTCTTGCCGTGGGTGCCCGCGACGGCGATCCCGACGCGGCCCTCCATCAGCGCGCCGAGCAGATCGCGCCGCCGCAAGACCGGGATGTCCTGCGCCCGCGCCGCCTCGACCTCCGGGTTCGTGGCGGGCACGGCGGACGAGATCACCACGGCGTCCGCACCCTGGACGTGCGCCGCCGCGTGGCCCTCGTAGATCGTGGCGCCACCGGCGGCGAGGTCGCGCGTCAGGTCGTTGGCGTGCAGGTCCGAGCCACTGACCGTGTAGCCCTGCGCCAGCAGGACCCGCGCGATCGCGGACATGCCGAAGCCGCCGATGCCGACGATGTGGATATGCTGACCGGGATGTAGCATGAAGCGAACGCTCTTTCAGTTGGCGAACGGCAATGGGACCGGGGCCGTCAGATCACGGCGACGATGACGAAGATGAACAGGCCGATCATCAGCAGCGAGAGCACGTTGCCGTCACCGCTCAACATCCAACTGAGCGGCAGCGCGCTGACCATCTCCGCGCTGGCCGAGCCAGGCTCCGCCGGGAGGATGTGCGGGCTGAGCGGGTACTCCAGGTTGTCCATGTACCACCACAGCGAGCCGATCAGCAGGTAGCCGTTGAGCCCGCCGATCAGGGCGCCGAGGATGCCCTCCTGCAAGCTCTCACGCTGGACGCGACGCTCGCCACGTGCGAACCGTTCCGGCGGCGTCTGGTAGGCGAAGACCGCCAGCAGGATCAGGATCGCCGCCTGAAGGTAGAACTTCGACTGCTGCTGGCCGTTCGTCAGCGGATCGATCAGCACCGTCTCGAACTGGCGCAGCGCGAACAGCGCCAGCACGATCCCGGCGGTAGCGATCAGTTCCTTGGTCCAGCCGCGCATGAAGCCGATCACCGCGAACAGCCCGATCATGAACCACAGAAAACTGGAGAGTTGTATCATCGGCCTCGCCCTGTCCTCATCCCCCCTGCGCGGCAGCACCGCCCGCGCCGGGGCGCATGCGCCCACTGACACCAGCGATTGTACGCCTGTATTGTAGAACGCGCCCCCGACCGCCGTCAAAGGGTGCGCGCCGTGTCCAGGATCAGCCGCGCGATGTTCTCCGCGCCGTCCGAACGGCGCAGCGCCGCCGCCGCATCCCGCATAGCCGCGAGCCGCGCCGGGTCCGTCAGCAGCGCGCGCAGCGTGGGCAGCAGCTCCGCCGCCAGCCGTTCCTCGTCCAGACGGATCGCCGCGCCACGCTCGGCCAGGTAATCGGCGTTGACCTTCTGGTAACGCCACGCGTGCGGGTACGGGACCAGGATCGCGGGCAGCGCGTGGTGGGGATACTCGGCCAGCGTCGCCGCCCCCGCCCGGCTGATAACCAGGTCCGCCGCCGCGAAGGCGTAGCCGATGTCCGAACGGTACGGGAAGACCTGATAGGCCGCCCGCTGCGCGTCCGGCAGGGCCGCGTGCCGCGCCTCGACCTGCGGCCAGTCCAGCCGCCCGGCGATATGCAGGATCTGCACGCCGTCGGCCAGCAGGTCCGGCGCGATCTCGCCCACCAGCGTGTTCAACGCGCGCGCGCCCCGGCTACCGCCGAAGACCAGCAGCACAGGCCGGTCAGGGTCCAGGTTGAAACGCGCCTGCCCCTCGGCGCGGGTCGCCTCCAGGATTGCCGGGCGGAGCGGGTAGCCCGTCTCGACCACACGCTTGCCGGGGAAGTACGCCGCCGTGTCGGGCACGGACGCCGCGATCACGCGGGCCATACGCCGCCCAAGCAGCCGCAGCGCGAGGCCCGGCTCGATGTCCGGCACGAAGATCACGACCGGGCAGCGCAGCAGCCAGCACGCCGCCGCAACCGGGAAGCCGACCCATCCGCCGGTCAGGAACAGGGCCTGCGGGCGGGCACGCAGCGCCAGGAACAGGGATTGGACGAACCCGACCAGGATCTTCAGAATGCTCAGCGCCTGCTGCAAGCGGGGGACGCCGTGCAGCGGCCCGGCCAGCACTTCGTGATAGCGGTCGAAGGGCACGCCGGACTCGGCCACGAGGTCCCGCGCGAGGTCACCGCGCGCGCCGACGAAGCACAGGTGCCCCGCCGGGTCGAGCCTACGGAGCGCCCCGGCGACTGCTAACGCGGGGTATACGCCGCCCCCGGTGCCGCCGGCCGAAAGCCAGATCTTCACGCGCGTCCCTCCAATCCGGGTCCACAGTGGCATAAGTCGGCGTCTGGCGGCGGCGGGGCAGGGCCTGCCGGGCCGCCGCACGCGAAACGCTGAGCATCAGCCCGACGCCAGCCAGCGCGGCGACGAGGCTGGACCCGCCGTAGCTGATGAACGGCAGCGGCACGCCGGTCGGCGGGACGAGGGCGGTCATCACGGCGATGTTGAGCAGCGCATCATACGCGATCCAGCAGGTGACGCCCGCCGCCAGCAGCCCCCCGAACGCGTCCGGCGCACGCCGCGCGATGGTGAAGCCGCGATAGATCAGCAGGACGAACAGCACGACGATGAGGA
>CAZGLU010000394.1:3030-4187 GCA_964526095.1 uncultured Anaerolineaceae bacterium
CGTGTGCGGGAAGGGCAGCGTGTTGGCGAACTTCTGCTTGCCTTCGCCCAGCCCGACGCCCGTCAGGCCGCCGTTGATGAACGCCGTCACCGCCTGCTGAACGTGATCGCTGGCCTGCGTCAGGTCTTCGACCGCCGCGAAGTAGGCATCCAGGCGCTGGCGGGCGTATTCCAGCCGGGTCGCCAGCTGGTAGCCGGCCACGCCCATCGCGCCCCCGATCACCAACAGCTGAAACCAGTCCGCCCCGGCGATGAAGAACATGCTCAGCGCCGTCGCCAGGATGCTCGCCGCCGTGCTGAGGTCCGGCTGGAGCACGATCAGGAACGCGACGGTGCCGACCAGCACGCTGAAGGGCAGCAGGCCATAGGTGATCTGCTTCAGCTTACTGCGCTTGGAGGCGAGCCACGCGGCCATGTAGATCACCACCGTGATCTTCGCCAACTCGCCCGGCTGGAGCGAGCCGCCGATCAGCGAGCGCTGCGCCTCGAAGCGCGTATCGCCGAAGCGCAGCACGGCGATCAGCAGCAGGATCACGCCGAACATCATGACGACCGAGAAACGCCGCCATATGCGGTAATCCAGCCGCGCCAGGACCAGCAGCACCGCCACGCCGATCGCCATCGAGCGAAGCTGCCGGAGGAAGAAATAGGTCGTCTCGTCCGGGTTGCCCGTCACCTGGAAGCTGACGTCGATCGAGGCGCTGTAGACCATCATCAGCCCGATCGCGCACAGCACGCCGACGATCAGCACCAGGTAGAGATCGACCCCGGTGGCGAACAGGCGGCGGCGCTCGGCCACCCGCTGCGCGTCGATGGGCGGGGCGGGCGGGCGGCGCGGGACCAGCTTGAAGGCGTCGGCGTAGTTGAACTCACCGTCGTCATCGTCCACGAATTCCGGCAGGGTGGGTTCAGACATAGCAGCACATCTCAAGCACACTCACGGACGATGGGGTCGATCTGTGACGCGTATTGTAGCGCATCGGCTCAACGCCTGCTGCGTCCGGGATCGTCCGGCGGGTCCAGGCGGTAGCGGCGCAGCACGGCGAGCATCACCGCGATCCAGACGATCAGGATCAGCGACTTGGGGCTGGTGCCCCACGGCAGCGCGATCGTGATCAGCGCGACTACGCCGGTGAGCACCAGCATGGCCGTGATAGA
>CAZGLU010000395.1:0-1707 GCA_964526095.1 uncultured Anaerolineaceae bacterium
CACCCTATCCTACACTCTTTCCCTACACGACGCTCTTCCGATCTAGTCGATGATGGCCTGCTTACCGGCCACCACGCCGCCGACCACGCCGAACGCCTTGCTCAGCGTGCCGATCTCGACGTCCACGCGGCCATGTAGCTTGAAGTGGTCCACGATGCCGCGCCCACCTTCGCCGAGCACGCCCTCGCCGTGGGCGTCGTCGACCATGAGCAGGATGCCGTGTTCCTCCGCGACCTCGGTGATGGCGGGCAGCGGCGCGATGTCGCCGTCCATGCTGAAGACGCCGTCGGTGACGATCAACCGGCGCCCGTATTCGGTCGTCGCCGCGATCTGGCGGCGCAGGTCGTCCACGTCGGCGTGGGCGTAGCGCACGATCGTCGCGCGGGAGAGGCGGCAGCCGTCGATGATGCTGGCGTGGTTCAGCTCGTCGGAGAAGATCACGTCGCCCTTGCCGACCAGCGCCGGGATCGTCGCGAGGTTCGCGGTGAAGCCGCTCTGGAAGGTGATCGCCGCCTCGACGTGCTTGAACTCCGCCAGACGGCGCTCCAATTCGGTGTGCAGGTCCATCGTGCCCGCGATGCTGCGGACCGCCGCCGGGCCGATGCCGTACTGATCCATCGCGCGCTTGGCGGCGGCGATCAGGCGCGGGTGGTTGGCGAGGCCCAGGTAGTTGTTAGACGAGAAGTTGAGGACCCGCCGCCCATCGACGGTCAGCCAGGCGCCCTGCGGGCTGTTCAGCGTGCGGATGGTGTTGAACAGGCCCTGTTCCTTCAGGTTCGCGATCTCGTCGTCGATCCAGGTCGTCTTTGCGTCGATCATCCAGGCTGCTCCTTCGCATGTTAAAGACTAACTTGTACTCAATGATATATCGCTATTGTAGCGCCGGTTGCGGTTCCTGGGCGCGGCTCAGCCGGGCAGGATGTGGCTGCTCAGCGCGTGCGCCGCTTCGACGGTGCCGCCCGGCGCGAACTGTACCATGAACCATTCCAGCGAGTCCTGTTTGGTGGCGTCGCTGGAATCCGCCCGGAACACCTGTAGGGCGAACTCGGCCAGGTCCTGCATGGCCCGCTCGTAGCGGTAGTAGGCCATCGCCACGGGGTTGATCGGGGCGGCCCCGTAGCCCTCGAAGAACAACGCCTCGTGGCGCTCGTCCGTCACGAAGCCGCCGACCGTGACGAACATCAGGTCGCGCTCGATGGGCGCCAGCATGACGTCGTCCCAGTCCACGACGCACAGGCGGTCCGGCGCGGGCAGCAGCAGGTTGCCGGTGTGGATGTCCGCATGGCACAGCACGAACGGCAGGTCCTGGCCCTGAAGCATGCGGCCAAGCTGCTCGGCGCGGTCGAGGATGGCGGCCAGCTCCGCTTCACGGGCACGCCAGAAGGCGGCGAGCTGTTGCTGGACGGGATGCGCATAGTCCTGGTGGGGAACGGTCGCCTGCAAGTCCCGGTAGAGCACGTTCAAGCGGGGGTGCGGGACGAAGCGCTCCCTGGGCAGCCGCCGGACTAGGTCCGCAGGCAGGTGCGTGGTGTGGAGCTTTTTGAGGAACGCGCCGAACGCGATCCACTGGGCGTCGGTCAGTTCGGCGCCCTGCTCCTCGATGAACGGGTACAGCAGCAGGGTGAAGCCATCGACCGTCCCCCAGGGCGCGCCGTTGACGGTCGGCAGCGGGAGATCGGAAGAGCACACGTCTGAACTCCAGTCACG
>CAZGLU010000395.1:1717-4174 GCA_964526095.1 uncultured Anaerolineaceae bacterium
AGGAACTCGATCGCGTCCACGGCAAGGCCGTAAGCTTCGCGCAGACCGGCGGCGATCCTGGCGTCTTCGAGCGGCGGTTTGTCGAGCATCGGCCCTGATCCCCATGCAGCATGGCGGCGGACAAGTCCGTATTGTAGCATGTCCTGAATCGGGCAGGGCGTTGCGGGATCGGGGCGCAGGGGCATAATGGGGCGGTGAGCATCCAGCGCAGGAGGAGGGACGAGCGATGGGAGACGACACGCCTCAGGCGATCGTGCCGGGGCTGTACGGGGTGAACGGCGGGGCGGTGAACGCCTACGTGATCGACGAGGGGCCGGGCGCGGTGACGGTCATCGACGCCGGACTGGCGCACAACGCGGGCGGCATCCTGGACCTTGTGCGGCGCATCGGGCGGGGGCCGCGCGACGTGGCGCACATCCTGGTCACGCACGCGGACATCGACCACATCGGCGGGCTGAAGGCGCTGCACGCGGCGACTGGGGCCGCGATCGTCGCCGGGGTGGATTCCGTGCCGTACATCGAGCGGCGCCGCAACCCGCCGCATGTGAAGCCGCCGTTGAACGCGCTCGCCGCCGCGTGGACGTGGCTGCGGCGCGGGACGGCGCCCGTCTCGCGGGCCGTGAGCGACGGGGACGTGCTCGACATCGCGGGCGGGATCCGCGTCCTCGCCACGCCAGGGCACACGCCGGAGCACGTCAGCTACTACTGGGAGCGCGAGCGCGTGCTGTTCGCCGGGGATCTGCTGAACACGCTGGGCGGGACTCTCCGCCTCACCCAGCCGCGCATCACATGGGACATGGCGGCGGCGCAGGCGAGCGTTCGCAAGGTGGCCGCCCTGCACCCGGCGGTGATCGTCTGCGGCCACGGCGCGGTGTGGCGGGCCGACGAGGATCCGGGGCGGCTGGAGGCGCTGGCGAGATCTGCCGGGGCCGGCGATCAGGCGAAGTAGCACACCTCGCGGTAGAGGGATGCGCGGCGGGCTGCGGCGTCGGAGGCGCGCTCGTCCTCGATCTCGAGCACGGTATCCAGCCCAACCAGCTCGAACAACGTCATGACGCGGGCAGAGGGGCTGGCGATGACAAGCTGCCCGCCGACCTGCTCGAGCCGCTTGAACACCATCACCAGGGCGCGCAGCCCGGCGCTGTTGATGTATTCCACCGCGCTGAGGTCGAGCACCAGATGGTGCCGCCCCTGCGCGATGGACCGCTCGACCAGCTCCGCCAGCCGGACGGCGTTATCGTCGTTGATGCGCCCAATGATCTCAAAGAGCTGTGGGCCGTGCGCCTCTGTTCTGTGTCCCATCACCATCCAAACCATCCCTCAATTGGCGGGGGCGCTCATTTCGCGAAGTCGGCGTCCAGGAAGATGCGCACGCCGATGATCAGCACCAGCGCGCCGACGAAGGACACCAACACCGCACCGCATAGGCCCGGAACCCCCGCCCGGCCGAAGAGCAGGCTGCCGACGAAGAAGCCAGCCATGCCCAACAGCACGTTCCCGATGGGGTTGTAACCGCGCCCACGGATCACCCAGCCCGCCATATACCCGGCTGCGCCGCCGACCACGACGATCCACAACAGGTGGAGGCAGCCGCACAGGCCAAAGTCCGGAAACATCATCTGCTCCTTCGCGTATCGGGTGTGACGCGGGGACTGCTCCCGCCACGCGGCCCACCGGGATCAGGCCCTCGACCGTATCAACGCGCGGGCCGCTTGAATCCCTATACGCAGAAGGGCTGCTGCTTGTTGCAAAAGTGTATTTGGCAAAGCTGAAAAAGTGTGGAGACCTGGATAAGTGTTCGATGAACGCGGGTGCTCCTATTGCGCGCCTATTGCGCTACCCCGGCGATGAGCAGGTCGAGCGCCAGGACGCCATCCACCTTGCCCGTCTTGATGCCGAGGTCCGTGTCGAACAGGTAGCGGTAGATCGTCTCGAGTTGTTCCTGCGTGAAGAAGCGCACCTGCGCCGCGAGCTTCTCCCCGACGTAGGGATGCACACCGATGGCCTGCCCGATGCCGCGCGGGGTCCCGCCCTCGTTGAGGTACTCGCGGGCCTGAAGCAGCAGGCGGAACTGCCGCACGATCATGCCGAACAGCCGCAGCGGGTCGTCGTCTTCGAGCAGGCGGTGCAGCAGCCGCGCGGCGGTCGCCCCATCACGCCGCCCGATGGCGTCCACCATTTCGAAGACGTCCGCCTCCGCGACGTACGGCGTGAGCAGCGCGACGTCGGCGGTGCTGATAGCGCGCTCGCCGTTCACGTAGGCGGCCAGCTTCGCCAGCTCGCTGTCGGCGGCACGCAGGTCGTCGCCCACGACCGCCGCCAGGGCCGCCGCCGCCGCCGGTTCGATGGCGGTGTCGTAGACCGTTTGGGCCTGCTGCACGATCCAGCGGGCCGGGTCGCGGGGTGGGTTGTAGGCTTTGTGGTAGCCGTTGGGCGCGGTCATCGCCAGCTTGAGCA
>CAZGLU010000396.1:0-4137 GCA_964526095.1 uncultured Anaerolineaceae bacterium
CACCCTATCCTACACTCTTTCCCTACACGACGCTCTTCCGATCTCCCCGGCGAGGAGGAGGAGATCCTCACGCCGCAGGTGACGCCGCGCCCGCGCCGCGCCCGCCGCCTGAAGCTCGACCGCCTGCTGGTCGCGCTGCTGCTGCTGGCGGGCCTGATCGCGCCGTTCGCCACGGACGCGCTGCATTTCGCGGCGGAGCCTCCTGCGCTGGCCGGGGACCGGCTGGCCGTGGCCGAGGCGGTGGACGGCCTCGACGCGGGCGATTACGTCCTGCTGGCGCTGGAGTACAGCCCCGCCGCCGCCGGGGAACTGGACCCGCTGGCGCAGGCCGTCCTGCGCGACGTGCTGGCCCGGAATGCGATCCCGCTGACGCTCAGCACCAACGCCGCCGGGGCGCTGCACGCGCGGGCGGTGATCGCGCCGCTGGTCGCGGACGAACGCCTGCTGGCGGCGCGCAACAAGCGCGAGGCGGCGCTCGACGCGCGGCAGGACTATTACCTGCTCGGCTATCTCTCCGGCGACGCCACCGGCGTGCGCGCGCTGCGTGGGGCGGACGACCAGCCGCTTGAGCTGCCCTCGCCGTTCGTCACCGACCTCGACGGGGAGCCGACCGGCCTGGACCTGACGCTGGCCGAGGACGTCGCGCTGGTGATCGTGGTGGGCGAGACGTCGGACGACGTGCGGACGTGGGCCGAGCAGTTGCAGGGCGTGGACGTGCCCAGGGTGGCGCTCGTGACGGCGGCGATTGAGCCAATCGCGGCCAGCTACGTCGGCCCCGACGGGTACCGGGGCTATCTGGCCGGGTACCGCGACACGCTCGGCTATAACGCCGACCGCAACGCCGAGACGCGCACCCCCTACGCGCCGCCCGACGACCTGGGCTTCGACCTGCCCGACCTCGACGCGGCGCAGTGGAACAGCACGGCGCTGGGCGTCGCCGTCGCCGCCGCGCTGATTGCGCTCGGCGTGGTGTTCAACTTGTTGCGTGCGCTCGTTCGGAGGCGACCGTGACCCCTGCCGACCTTGACCTGATTGCCGGATGGGTATCGCTCGTGCTGACCGTGCTCGTGTTCAGCTACCTGCTCGGCGACAACGTGCTCTACCGGCTGGCCGTGCACCTGCTCGTCGGGGTGGCGGCGGGCTACCTCGCCATCGTCGCCGTCGAGCACGTGCTGATCCCCTGGTTCGACAACACGCTCTTCGCCGTGCAGGGCACGCAGACCGACGCGGAGATCCGCGCCGTGCGGGTGTTCGGCGCGCTGCCCCTGCTGTTCGGCGCGCTGCTGCTGTTCAAGTTCTCGCCGCGCCTGGCGCCGGTCGGCAACCTGGGCCTGGCGATCCTGATCGGCGTGGGCACGGCGGTCGCGATCGTCGGGGCGGTGGGCGGCACGCTGATCCCGCTGGCACGCGAGACAGGCGACGGCGTGAGCGCCGACGCCGTGGAGGGCGTGGTCATGCTGGTTGGCGTGATCACGACGCTGCTCGCCTTCCAGTACCTCGGCGCGCGGCGCGCGGGGACCGGGCAGCGCGCGTGGCCCTTCCGCCTGCTGGGCGCGGTCGGCCAGTTGTTCATCACCGTGACGCTCGGCGCGCTCTACGCGGGCGCGATCCTGACGAGCATGACCGTCTTCAGCGACGTGGTCCGCGACCAGCTTCAATTCATCCTCGACCGCATAGGGGGGTAGGGGCGCATGGCCTTCGAGCACGTCAACTCGGTTCTGCTGGCCGACATCGGCAGCGTGCACACCCGCCTGGCGTTGATCGACATCGTGGAGGGGCAGTACCGCTTCGTGGCCGGGGCGCGCACGCGCACGACCGCCGAGGCGCCGCTGGGCAGCGTCAACATCGGCCTGGACCGTGCCGCGCAGGCGATCACCGCCGCGACGGGCCGCAGGCTGATCGGGCCGGGGGCGGAAAGCCTGTTCCTCATGCCGGAGTCGGACGGGCATGGGATCGACGAGTTCCTGGCGACCGCCAGCGCCGGGCGGCCCATGCGCGTGCTGCTGGTCGGCCTCACGCCGGAAATGAGCCTCGCCAGCGCCCAGCGCGTGCTGGCGGGGAGCTACGTCACGCTGGCGGACACCATCAGCCCGTACGATGGGCGGAGCGACGCCGAGCGCGTGAACGCCGTGCTCGACGCCCACGCCGACCTGATCCTGATCGCCGGGGGGACGGACGCCGGGGCCGCCGCCAGCCTGTTCGCGCTGGTCCGGCCCGTGCGGGAGGCGCTCGTGGCACTGCGCGGGCGGGCGCCGAGCGTCCTGTTCGCGGGGAACCGGGAGCTGCGGCAGCAGATCAAGCGGCTGCTTTCCCCCCACGCCACGATGTTCTATGCGCGCAATGTGCGCCCGGAACTGGACGAGGAACAGATCTTCCCCGCGCAGATCGAGCTGGCGCTCGCCTATGATGATTTCCTCGCGCGCCAGCCGGGCGGGTTCGGGGAGGTCGGGCGGCGCAGCCAGACGGGGCTGGTGCCGACCGTGCAGGGTGCGATCAGCGCCGTGCGCTACCTGACCGAGGTGTCAGAGCGCGGCCTCAGCCCCCTCTTCGTGGACGTGGGCAGCGCCCACAGCGCGATCGTCGCCGGGGTGGGCCGACAGGTCCGTTTCAGCGTGGGGACGGGCCTCGGCGTGGGCCACGCGCTGCCCGATACGCTGGCCGCGCTGACGCCCGACGCCGTGCGCCGCTGGCTGCCCGCCGACGTCACGGACGACGAGTTGTGGGACTACGCGCACAACAAGGCGCTGCGCCCCGCGACCGTGCCCAACACGCCGCGCGAGTTATTGATCGAGCAGGCCGTCGCGCGTGAGATCGTGCGCCACATGCTGCGCCCGGCCCGCGACGAGTGGGGGTTGGAACCGGGCGACCTGCTGCCCGACTTCGGGCCGATCATCGCGGGCGGCGCCGTGCTGACCGGCGCGCAGCACCCCGGCGTGGCGGCCATGCTGCTGCTCGACGCCTTGCAGCCGGTCGGCATCACGGAATTGCGGCTGGACCCGTACAACCTGTTGAGCGGGTTGGGCGTCACGGCCTACCTCAAGCCGCTGATCACGGTGCAGGCGCTGGAGGGCGACGGGCTGGTGCCGCTCGCCACCGCGTTCAGCCCGCTGGGCCGCGCCCCCGACGGGGCGGACGCGCTGCACGTCCACATCCGCCCGGAGTCCGGACGCACGATCACGCATACCGTGCGCGGCGGCGAGATCTGGATGGCGCCGCTCTCGCCGGGCATGGCCTGTGAGGTCACGGTGAAGCTGCGGCGCGGGCTGTCGCTGCGCGGGCGGGGCCGGGGCGGGCGGCCGGTCGGCGCCGGGACGGCCGGGCTGATCTTCGACGCGCGCGGGCGGCCCCTGGCGCTGCCGCGCCCGAAGGAACGCGCCGCCCGCCTGGAACGGTGGATCGCCGCGCTGAGCGCCAGTGATGCGCCGCTGCCCGCCCCAACGGGCGAGGGCGCACCAACCCCGGAGGAGGAAGCGGCCCATGCCGTACCATCCTGAGACGACCGTGATCAGCGGGCTGGCCCGCGTGCAGCGCGAGCGCCGGCTGCCGCCCGGCGTGGTCCTGCGCGAGATGCACGCCGCGCCGCGCATGTCCGTAGACGCGTTCCAGGTCGTGCTGCAAGGCGACGTCCTGGGCGCCTACGAAACGGTGGACGTCAGCCCCTTGTTCAAGAAGATCAGCGATCCGGGGCAGGTCGCCGGATTCATCGAGGTGCGCGAGGGCCAGATCGTCGAGGCGGGGCAGGTGCTGGCGCAGCGCGGGCGGGGCCGCCGCACGACGACCATCACCGCCCCGACGCGCGGGCGCGTGGACCGCATCGAGGGCACAAAGATCGTGTTGCAGCGCATCGAGCGCACCGTCGAGGTCTTCGCGGGCATCCCCGGCGAGGTCGAGCTTGCCGAGAACGGAACCGTCGTCATCAGCGGCATAGGCGCGCTGATCCAGTGTGCCTGGGGCAACGGGCCGCTGTGCTACGAGACGTTCCGCTTCCTGCCCGACGACGGCTTTATCGGGCTGGCGGCGCAGGACGTGCGCATCTCGGAATACCGGCGCGTCGTGGTGGTCAGCCCGGAGCCGCTCACGCAGCAGATCGGAAGAGCGACGTGTAGGGAAAGAGTGTAGGATAGGGTGTAGATATAG
>CAZGLU010000397.1:0-4124 GCA_964526095.1 uncultured Anaerolineaceae bacterium
CGCGCCCATCCTGCGCCGTGCGCCGCACCACGACCAGTAGGACGCTATGCCCGCCCAACTTCACCATCCGGCGTCTGAAACCAATGCCCGCGCGGAGGCCGTGCCGTGAGCGTGCTGGTCTACGTCGCGCTCGCCGCGATCCTGCTCGGCGTGGGTGTGCTGGCCGCGTCCGTGCTGCCCACGCGCGGGGCGCGCATCGGCCTGGGGGCGGTGACGTTCCTGGCGCTCGTGATCGTCAGCATGTGGCTGCTCGCCCCGGTCGGTGGGTGGCTGGCACGCCTGGGGGACGCGGCGTGGCTCGGCATGTTCACGCTGGTCGCCGGGCTGGCGCTGGCGACGGCGGTCCATTACCACGCCACCCCGGACCGCCAGCCGTGGCCCTGGCCCACGTGGCGCGACGTGGCCTTCCTGCTGTTGGTGGCCGCTGCCTTCGGCGTGGCGGTGTGGGTGCTGCCCGTCCCGCTGGACACCGACGCGCAGGGCTTCGGCTACCTCGCGCTGACGCTGCGCGAGGGCGGGGATTACACGACGCTGGCCCCCTGGCACCCGGAGATCGAGTACCTTTATTCGCCCGCCTACCCCGGCCTGATCGCGCACCTGAGCGCGCGCCTCGCCGCCGGGATCCACGCGCTGGAGCTGGCGTTCGGTGCCGTCACGGCGCTCCTGTTCGTGTGGCTGGCCTACGACCTCGGCTGCGAGCTGGAGGGCCGTCGCGCCGGGCGCGCGTTCATGCTCTCCGCCCTGATCGGCACCGGCCTCGTGACCGCCTTCTTTGACTCGCACTATACGGCGCTGCTGGCCCTCGACTGCGCGCTCGCCTTCCTGACCTTCGTCCTGGGCTACCTGCGTTACGGTGGGTGGCAGCGGCCGGTGCTGGCCGCGCTGTGTCTCGCCGCCGTGCCGCTCAGCCAACCGGACGTGACCATCGCGCTGATCATCGGCTACGTCCCGTGGCTGCTGCTGCTGGTCCTCGCCCGCCCGCGCCCGACTTTCGGGCGTTGGCTGGTGGTCGCCGCCGTGATCCCGGCGCTGGCCCTGCTGCTGGTGACGCCCTGGCTGCTGGACATCCGCTCGCTGCTGGGCGCGGATATCGCCTCGCCGTTCGAGGTGGACCTCGACCACTGGCGCACGCTGGTCCTGATGCACGGCGGCGTGATCGTGCCCCTGGCGGCGCTCGGCGTCGGCGTGGGCCTGCGTGAGCGCAGCCCGGCGCAGCTTTTGATGATCGTGTGGCTCGTCGGGATCGTGGAGTTCTCCACGCTCGGCCTGCTCGAGCGAACCTTCCCGGACGTCGTCGGCCCGCTGCTGAAATACGATTACCCGTTCAGCCTCGCCTGGCACGGGCCGATCATCCCCTATACCGTGCTGGCCGGGACCGCGCTGACGGGCCTCGCGCTCCGCCTGGGCGCCTCACGCGTGGACCGGATCGTGGGCACGCTCGCGCTGCCGGTGATCGCCCTCGGCGCGGCGGGGCTGGTCGCGGCGGTCGTCTACTTCGACCCGCTGCTTGAGGCCAGCAAGGACGCGGTCAACTTCTATGGTGCCTTCTCGTCACGGGCGGACGTCGAGGCCATGCTGTGGCTGCGCGACAACGCGCCCGCCAACGCGCGCATCCTGAACCATCCCGGCCCGCACGAAGGCGACTGGGTCCCGGTGATCACCGAGCGGGACACGATCTACTTCCGCCCGCAGCCGTTCTTCCAGGGGGTGGAGGAGGCCGAGGCCGAACAGGCGGCGCTGCGGGCGTTCTGGCAGGACCCCGCCAACCCCGCGCACGCCGATCTGCTGGCTGACTACCGCGTGGACTATGTCCTCGTCCCGCAGGTGTTCGGCGCGCCGGAGAGCCTGGCGGACGCGCTGCGCTGGCGGCCACCGATCCCGGAGGCGGCCTCGTACCTGGATACGCCGGTCAGCGCGGCGCCGTACCTGGAGCTGATCTACGACAACGACGGCGCGCAGATCTACCGCCTGCGCAATCCTGCCGCCGCCCTGCGCGAGCCTCTGGGAAAATAAAACCCCGCCGGTAGATAAACAGGCGGGGGTTTTGGATGATGCGCGTCGCAAACAGCCCTACGGCTGCCGACCTCTCCATTGTAACCGAACCTGACCTGCTTTTGTCAAGCCCGGTTTGCGCAAAGCGCGCAGGTCCAGCGTCGGCGGCGTGGCACACGTCGCGGCGTCGATCTGCCGGGGCGGCCGGGGTGCCCAGGTTGACGCGGCCCGATGCCTCATGCTATGCTGTAAAGCGCTGGTACAGGGCTGCTAGCGTGGTTCGGCGCAGGACGCTCTTGGGAAAGGGGTGCACACATGGCTGATCGTGGGTCCATCACGTTGTGCACGCTTTCCGTTGCCGGGAGGACCGCTGTCTGACGCCAGTGCATGTATCGGCGGTCGTCGGTTCCTGCGCCACGCGTGAGCACGTGGCGTTTTTATTTCGGGGCGTTTGCCGTATGTGCCATATGCAGGCGGCGCCCATCCCGTAGGTGGTTGAAGTCGAGGAGCAAGGACACAGCATTGGAAGAACAGCAAAAGGGACTGGTCATTCGCACACAGAGCGGCTTCTTCACCGTCGAAACGCCCCAGGGTCCGGTCGTATGCCAGCTCCGGGGCAAGCTCAAGGAAGCGTATAAGGAAACGGATCTCGTCGCCATCGGTGACCGGGTGACCATCGAGCGGCTGCCCGACGGCACGGGCGTGATCCTGCATGTGGAGGAGCGCGAGCGCGTCCTCTCCCGCGTGGCGCCCTCGTCGGCGGTCGGCACGTCGGCGGAGCGCGAGCAGGTGATCATCGCCAACCCCGACCAGGCGGTGTTTGTCTTCGCCGCCGCCCAACCTTCCCCGCGCGTGCGGATGCTCGACCGCTTCCTCGTCGCCGCCGAGAAGGCCGCCATCCCTGAGATCCGCATCTGCGTGAACAAGATCGACCTGGTCAACGACCTGGACGAGGTGCGGGCGACGTTCGCCCCCTACGTCCAGATCGGCTACCCGGTGTCGTACGTCAGCGCCCATACCGGCGCGGGCGTGGACGAGCTGCGTGCGGTGCTGACGGGCAAGATCTCGGTCTTCACCGGGCCGTCCGGCGTGGGCAAGACGAGCCTGCTCAACGCCATCGAGCCGGACCTGGGCCGCCGCGTCAGCGCCGTCAGCCGCGCCACGACGAAGGGCCGCCACACCACGCGCTACAGCGAGTTGGTCCCGCTCTCGGCGGGCGGCTATCTGGCGGACACGCCCGGCATCCGCGCGATCGCGCCGTGGGACGTGGAGCCGGACGAGCTGGACGGCTACTACGTGGAGATCGCGCCTCACGTGGCGCACTGCCGCTTTCCGGACTGCACCCACACGCACGAGCCGGGCTGCGCCGTGATCGCCGCCGTCGAGCGTGGCGAGATCACCGAGGCGCGCTACGACAGCTACCTGCGTCTGCGCGAGGAACTGGAGGAGCAGTACGTGTACTGAGCCGGCCGCCATCCGCGCCTGCACCACCTGACCAGGTTCCGGGCGGGGGCGTTTCGACC
This sequence comes from uncultured Anaerolineaceae bacterium, assembly GCA_964526095.1. Classification (GTDB taxonomy): domain Bacteria; phylum Chloroflexota; class Anaerolineae; order Aggregatilineales; family Aggregatilineaceae; genus Aggregatilinea. Next base: position 3,516 of record CAZGLU010000397.1, read on the forward strand.
AACAAAAAAACCGCCGGGCAGCGCCGCCCGGCGGTTTTGGTATGTTTTCAAGAAAGGGGCGCTAGATGTCGCGCTCGGCGGGGGTGTCGCCCGGCGCCGTCATCTCTTCCACGTCCTTATCTTCCCAACTGACGATCCAGATGCACAGCCCGGTGACGGCGATCGTCGCCACCACCAGCGCGATCCAGTTGCCCGCCGTCAGGCCGACGTCATGCGCTTCGTAGACGAGCAGCGCGATGCAGCCCACCGCCAGCACGAACCAGGCGGTGAGGCGCGGCCACCGCTCGACCAGACGGACCACCGGCCCGATCACAGGTTGTGTCCTCAATCGTTCCACAGCGTGCCTCGTTTAACCCTGTATGCGCGGCGTGCGGCCCGGTTACCGCGCTAAAGCGGCTTCAGGACGCGCTCGGCGCGCAGCTTCTTCGATAGGATGATCGTCCCGTCCGGGCGCGACTCGCGCACCGCTTCGCGCCATGCCGGGATCTTGATATCGTCCATTTCCTGGCGTTCGTAGCCCCGGTGGATCAATGCCTGAATCATCTCTTGTGAGGCATCATTTGAGATCGGAAGAGCGTCGTGTAGGGAAAGAGTGTAGGATAGGGTGTA
>CAZGLU010000398.1:0-4123 GCA_964526095.1 uncultured Anaerolineaceae bacterium
GGGCCAGCCCGTTCATCACGGTGGCGATCATGCCCATGTGGTCGGCGGTGGCCTGGGACATGCCGCTCGCCACGCCGCGCGCGCCGCGCCACAGGTTGCCCGCACCGATCACCAGCCCGACCTGCACACCGAGGTCATAAACGGTCTTGATCTTGGCGGCGATCACGGCGGCCTGATCCGGGTCGATGCCACAGCCGCCCTGCCCGGCCAGGACCTCGCCGCTCAGCTTCAGGATAATGCGGCTATACTTCGGGGCGGTCGGATGGTTAGAGGTGGACATACGTGCTCCTTGTTGCCTGCCTGCGGTGCGTACGAACGTGCGCGAGGCGCAAAAAGGGGGATTAGGCCAAACACCTAATCCCCCGACGTAAACCTGAGAAGGCTTACTCCTCGGTGTCGGCGCTCTGGCCGACCTCGAACCGGGCGAAGCGGCTCAGGGTGATGTTCTCGCCCAGATCCGCGATCGCACGGGTGATCATCTCACCGATGGTGACGGAGTCGTCCTTGATGAAGGGCTGCTCCAGCAGGACGAGTTCCTCGTAGAACTTCTCCATGCGGCCGTCCACGATCTTATCCACCACGGCCTCGGGCTTGCCCTCCTCGAGCGCCCGGCGGCGATGCAATTCGCGCTCGGCCTCGATCACGCTCTGCGGCACGTCCTCGCGGCGGATGTACTCCGGCGCCAGGTTCGCGATCTGGAGCGCGATGTCGTTGGCGAGGCTGCGGAACAACTCGGTGTTCGCCACAAAGTCGGTTTCGCAGTTCAGTTCGAGCATCACGCCCAGGCGATGGTTGTGGTGCACGTAGGTGTGGATGATGCCCTCATTGGTCGAACGCCCGGCCTTCTTGGCGGCCTTCGCCAGCCCCTTCTCGCGCAGGAATTCCGCGGCGCGTGTGATGTCGCCCTCGAACTGCTCCAGCGCGTTCTTACAATCCAGCGGCCCCGCGCCCGTAAGCTCGCGCAGTTCCTTGACTTGCTGTGCCGTAATCGCCATCGATTACTCTTCCTCGCTCTCTTCCTCGACTAGCTCGACGCTAGCCTCTTCCTCTTCCAGGTCATCGCCCAGGAAATCCAGGCCACCGCTGCGCAGCTTGGCGAGCGTCGCCTCACCGAGGTACGCCTCGTCTTCCTCGTCCTCGCTCATGACCGCCGCGAAGTCCACATCCGTCTCCTCGGCGCCCTCATCCTCGTCCTCGTGCACCTTGCGCATTGCGATGCCTTCGAGCACGGCGTCGGCCATGCGGCTGGTCAGGAGCTTGATGGCGCGGATCGCGTCGTCGTTGGCCGGGATGATGTAGTCGATCGGGTCGGGGTCGCAGTTGGTATCCACCAGGGCGATGACCGGGATGTTCAGGATGTTCGCCTCCTGAACGGCGGTCACTTCACGCCGCACGTCCACGATGTAGAGCAGGTCGGGCAGGCGCGTCATCTTGCGCAGCCCGCCGAAGCGCAGCTCCAGCCGGTCGATCTCACGGTCGAGCAGCAGGCGTTCCTTCTTGGTCAGCCCCTCAAATTCGCCCTCTTCACGCTGGCGCTCGAGGCGCTTCATGGTCTCCAGCCGGTCGCGCACGGTGCGCCAGTTGGTCAGCGTACCGCCGAGCCAGCGCTGGTTGACGTACGGCATGCCGCAGCGGGTTGCTTCCGTCGCGATCGTTTCCTGCGCCTGGCGCTTGGTGCCGACGAACAGGATCGTGCCGCCGTCCGCGACGGTGTCGCGCACGAGGTTGTAGATCTCGTCGATCAGCACGATCGTCTGCTGCAGGTCGATGATGTGGATCCCGTTGCGTTCCGTAAAGATGTACGGCTTCATCTTCGGGTTCCACTTGCGGGCGCGGTGACCGAAATGGACACCGGTCTCCAGCAGGGCCTTCATGGAGATAACGGGCATGGGGTTAGAGTCCTCCTGAACTGTGTTTAGACGTTCACGCCGTTCATCCCGGCGCCGCAATCCGGCTTTTGGCCGGACAACACAGGCGCGGTCCCGACGTGTGTTTTTAGGGCTGCGCGGCGCTCCATACACCGGCCCAGCCCGGCGGAGCATTGTACCATACGGGGAGGGGTGTAACAAGGCTGGATATACCGCGTGGCGAGGACGCTGTAACAGGGGCCGGGACGCAAAAAAGGCACCGCGCGGGTGCCCTTATTCGACCGGTTAACCCGAGCAGACGCTAGTCGCTCATGCGCCGGGCCACGACACGCACGGCGTTGCGGATCGGCTTGTCGGCGGTGAGCACGAGGTAGCCTCCGCCGCCCGCCCCGGAAAGCTTCCAGCCCAGCGCCTGATCGCGGTACTGCTCGATCAGGCTCGTGACCTGGGGCGTGACCATCTTGGGGAACATGGCGATCTGCGCCTCGAACGATTCACGCATGGCCGTCCCGAACGCATGGATATCCCGCGCGAGGATGGCGTCCCACAGCGCGTCCGCCGCGTCCGCCAGCGCCTTCGCCTTCGGCGTGTCGATGCGCGTATCGGACAGCACGGCGAAGTCGGCGTGGCGCGGGCCGAGCGTCACGAGGTAGAGGGCCTCCTCCACGAAGTGCAGCGCCTCCTCGTCGTAGAGCGTGTCGATATGCGTCGGCCAGTAGCCGCCGTCGTAGTGGGCCTTGGCAAGCCCCGGAAAGACGATGCCGATCGCGTCCTGCGAGCCGGAGATCTCCTCGGTGCCGGGCGGGTTGTCGTAGCAGAACAGGATCTTGGCGAGCTTCTCCGGGTCGCCGGGAGGCAGGCGCGGCCCCCACAGATCGATCGCAGAGTTGCGCGTGCTGGACGCCATGCCGCTGCGCTCGTTGAACTCGATGGTCGGCTCGATCGAGATCGTCACGACCGCGCCGGGGTGGCAGCGCGACACGAACGGTTGGTCCAGCCAGCCCCCGGCCAGGTCGATCCGGAACGGGATGCGGATCACGGACCGCAGGTCTGTGGTCGAGCGCCGCTCCAGGCCCTCGTGCGGCTCGCGGGTCAGGACGATGTACTCGATCCCGCGCGACTCACAGAGCCGCTGCTTGTCAGGGGTGTGACCATCTTCGTTCACCACGAAGATGTCGGGCTTGATCTCGTCCAACTCAGGTACGAAGTCCAGCAGGCCGGACCCGCGCGAGATGACGGCGTCCTTCACGCATTTGACCGAACGGACCATATACAGCCGTTCCGCCTCCGAGTTGACGGGCAGGCGGCCCTTCAGTTCAAACACGGTTTTGTCCGAGCCGAGCGCGACGTACAGATCGCCGAAGGCAGCGGCCTCCTGGAAAAACGCGATATGGCCGCTGTGCAGCAGATCGAAACAGCCACTTACCATAACTTTTTTGGGCATCGCTTCTGTGACCTCACCACCCTGGAAACTTACCACAAACGCCGCCTCATTGTGCCGCAAGGGACCACCCCGGCGCAAGTATGGGCCGCCGCGCCGGGCCGCACGCCAATTGACCCGCACCCGGCGCACGGTTAGAATGATGCACGTCGCTGCATGCGGCCAGCGAGAAAACGGGTGGAAACGGCATATGCCACGGCGTAATTGGAACAAGGTGTTTGTCACGGGCGGCACCAGCTTCGTGGGGCTGCGCGTGCTGGCGTCGTTGATCGAGGCGGGCGCCGAGGTCACGGCGTTGGTGCGGCCAGACCACGAGGATCGGCTCGGCGCGCTGCGCCGCCAGGTGCGCATCGAACCCGGCGACGTGTGGAACCCGGCCAGCCTCAAGGGGCGCTCGCGCGGGCATGGCGTCGTGGTGCATCTGGTGGGCAGCATCCGGGCGCAGCCGGAGCGCGGCCTGACCTTCCAGCAGTTGAACCTGGTTTCCGCGCGCAATGCGATGGCGATGGCCGTCAGCGACGGGGTGCCCTACTTCGTGCTGCTGAGCGCGGTCGCCCGCCCACCTGGCGTGCCGAAGGAATACCTGCGCAGCAAGCGCGAGGCGGAGGAGTACCTGCGGGCCAGCGGCCTGCGGGGTACGGTCGTGCGCGCGCCGCTGCTCTACGACCCCGGCCAGCCGACGGCGGCGCTGTTCGCCGTGCTGTCCGTGTTCGGGCGGCTGCCCGTGCTGGGCCGCCGCGCGCCGCTGGCCGTGGACACGGCCGCGCGGGAGATCGGAAGAGCGTCGTGTAGGGAAAGAGTGTAGGATAGGGTG
>CAZGLU010000399.1:0-2665 GCA_964526095.1 uncultured Anaerolineaceae bacterium
ACACCCTATCCTACACTCTTTCCCTACACGACGCTCTTCCGATCTCCCCCGGACGACGACCGTCAGCGGCAGGATCTCGCCGCTGCCCATCGTCTCGTGCATGATCTGGAAGCCGCGCACGGCGGGCTGAGTGTCCGGCAGGTCATCGAGCATGTTGTACACCACGCGCTGCGACACGCCGTAGACCGAGAACGGCAGCATGATAGCCGTGATGACGACGATCGTTATCAGGGGGCGGCTGCTGACCAGCTTGGACGTCATCTCGTAGAAGCGGCCAGGGCTGCGGTGCGTCGCCCGGCCCGGCCAGAAGGCACGCTCGCCGAGCGTCGCAAGCATGGCCGGAACGAACGTCAGCCCCGCCAGCAGCGACAGCACGATACCGAGCGCGAGGGCCGGGCCGCTGGTGTTGAAGATGCCCATCCGGGCGAAGGCCATCGCCATGAAGCCGACGAAGATCGTGCCCGCGCTGCTGCTGATCGTCTCCCCGACGAGGTGCACCGTGCGCGACGTGGCGCGGTCGATGTCGCCGTTGTCGGCCATCTCCTCGCGGAAGCGGCTGATCAGGAACAGGCAGTAGTCCGTTCCAGCGCCGTACATCACCACGACCAGCATCACGTTCGCGTAGGAGGTGATCGTCATGATGTGCGCGCCGAGCCACGCCACGATCCCGCGCGTCACGAGGTAGGCCACGGTGACGGCCAGCAGCGGCACCACCGGGCTGACGGGCGAGCGGTACACGGCGAGCAGGATCGCGATCACCAGCACGATCGTGACCCAGATCGTGCGGTCCACGCTGGTGCGGATCGACTCGGTCGTGTTGTTGATGATCGGCGCGTCGCCGGTCTGGAAGGCACTGACGCCCTCCGGTAGGCGCGGCTGCACCCAGGCATCGATCGCCTCAAGCGTGGCACGTGTGGCGTCCTCGGTGCCGGTGGTGCTGAGCGCGACCTGCACGATCGCCACACCGCCATCCGCCGAGATCATCCGATCCGCCGCCAGCGGGGACATGGTCGGCGCGGTCACCCGGTAGATGTTCTCCGGCGCGTCGTCGCTTTTCAGCCAGCTTTCAAAATCCTCGATAAATGCCCACGTCGCATCGGTCCGGATCCCGCCCGCCTCGCGCGCATCGATGACGAGCACCGTGCTCCCGGCGGAATAAGCCTCGCCGAACGTCTCGTAGATCACGTCGCTGGCGTGCAGGAAAGGCGCGTCGGCGGGGAGGAAGTCGGCCATGTCCGAGCTGGCTACCTCGTCGATGTTGGGTGCGAGCAGTGTCACGAGCAGGGCGGTGCCGATCCAGATCGCCAGGATCGGGAGCCGGTAGCGGACGGCGAAGTGGCCGAGCTTTTCAAACACCATATGGGATGCCTCCTACGATGCGTGTGGTGGAACGTCGTCGCCCGGAACGATGAGCGAGCGCCAAAGGATGTCGCTGAGCATCGCGGCCATCTCGTCGGCAGAAAGCGGACTGCCGCTCTCCAGCCACCAGCCGAGCATGTGGATCGTGGTCCCGGTGACGAGTTGGGCCGTGATCTCGGCGCTGTACCGCAGGCTCAGGCCGGGGATGCCTTCGCTGAGGATGCGCTGGCTCACCTCGACCATGTGGCCCCGGCCAAAGGCGTTTAGCTCCGACGAGGCGTGGCCGCCGACCATGATCAGGACGAAGGCGCGGTTATCCTCCGCCCATTGGAACAGCTTGGTCAAGCTTTCCTGCACCCACGCCCGAGGCGAGGTCGCGACCTTTTCGCTGCTGAAGATCTCAGCTTCCAGCGCCTGGAAACCGTGCAGGATCAACTCACGCACGCAGGCTTCCTTGTTCTCGAAGTGCTGGTAGAACGTGGCCTTACTGACGTCCGCGCGCTCGGTGATGGTCAGGATGTCCACGTTCTCGTAGCCCTGGGCGACGATCACCTCACGCGCGGCCCGGAGCAGGTTTTGATGGGTCGCGGCCTTACGTTGCTCGAAGCGGTTCATGGTATTGCCCGCAGGCTGTCCTCGGAGCGGTAGACGTGCCGTTGAAGATTAGACGCGGTGTCTACTAATCGCGGTGGGCAGTTATAGCGCCGCACAGGGCATTTGTCAAGGCGGTGGGCGGTGATAGGCCGCGCGTAGGGCAACAGCCCGCTCTTTGTGACGCACGGCACAAAGGGATACCCCTATAATGAAGCAGTCACATGAGGAAGGAGTTGTGTGCGATGAAACGCATCACGATCGGGATTTTGATCCTAAGCTTGCTGGTGCCGCTCGTCCCGGCGGTGGCCCAGGAGGATTGCCCCGGCGCACCGCCCCGGCAGTTGACCGGGCACCGTCACGGCATGGTGCTGCCGGGCAAAACCGCGCCGCTGTATGCCGCGCCCGGCGATGCGACGCCGATCGCGGAGTTACCGGCGGACCGCATGTTCCAGGCGGTGGACGGCCCGCAGTGCGTCAACGGCGCGTGGTGGTGGCTGATCACCGATGGCATGGACAACTGGGATGTCTGGCTGCCGGAGAGTGTGAACGGGGAACTGGTGGTCGGCCCATTCGTCTTCACACCCGCCCCGCCGGTCGAGATCGACGTGCCGGTGGAGCCGCCGGTGATCTCGGAGCCGGACGTGCCGCTGCCCCCCGTGACGCCCTCGACGGCCGCCCCCACGTTGGGGGGTGACTTTGCCCCGGCGTGGGA
>CAZGLU010000399.1:2675-4117 GCA_964526095.1 uncultured Anaerolineaceae bacterium
CCTGTGGCAGCAGCCGCCCGATCCGCTGGCGCTGGAGTTGCCCGCCCGGTATCAGGGCGACCTGCCCGAGCCGCCGATCGACCTCAGCACCGTGCGCTTCGTGAGCGACGCGGGCCTGACCGACGCCCAGCTTGCGCTGCTGGCGCAGAACGGCTTCGTGGTCGTGCCGGGCGCGTGGGGGCAGTTCGACGAGGTGTACCGGCCCGACACCTGGGATCACACCGAGGGCAAGGCCGACTTCATCACCACTGACGCGCTGCTGCACACGCTGTACCTGGTCTACCGGAACGCGCTGATGTTCCTCGAAATGGACGCGCTCTACGGGCAGGTGGCGAACGCGGTCGGGGCCGGTTACCAGGCCGCCGAGGCGCAGTGGCGGGAGGCGGCGGGTACGCCGCTGGAGGCGCCTGCGCACAGCGCCGCGACGTACTACGCCGTCGCGCTGATGCTGCTGGCCGAGGGCGAGGCCCATTATGCGCCAGGCTTCAACGAGGGCGACGCGGTCCCGTCGGCGGTGCTGGCCGGGGCCGATCCGGCGATCGTGGCGGCGGCGCAACCCCTGGTGGACCTGATCATGGCGGCGGAGGGCCGTGAGGAAGTGCCCTTCCTGGACGCGTACACCGAGGACTTCAGCCAGTACAAGCCGCGCAGCTACTACGCGGGGGATCCCCTGCTGGAAGCGTACTTCCGCGCGATGATGTGGCTGGGCCGCATCACCTTCACCGCGCGCAGCGACGCCGACACGCTGGCCGGGCTGCTCGTATTGCGCGCCCTGCAACAGGACGCGGGCGCGTACGCGGACTGGCAGGCGGTGTCCGATACGCTGGCGTTCCTGGTGGGGCCGGTGGACGACCTCAGCCCGGCGGACTATGCCCCGCTGGCGGAGTCGATCTACGGCGCCGGGCTGCCGCTTGACGCGCTGGCGGACGCGGACAACCTGGCTGCGTTCCGTGCGGGCGTCCAGGGCCTGCCCGGCCCGCGTGTGAACAGCATCCCCCTGCCGATCGGCGTCACCGCCGAGGAGGTGGACGAACTGACGCGCGGCTTCCGGTTGTTCGGGCAGCGCTTCACGCTGGACGCGTACATCATGCAGCAGTTGATCTACCCGGAGGTGGGCACAGCGGACCGGTCGCGCGTGCTGCCCCTCGGGCTGGACGTGGCCGCCGCGCTCGGCTCGGACATCGCCTACGTGCTGGCCGACGAGGCGGGCGCGACGTCGTACGCCAACTACACGGAGAACATGGCCGCGCTGCGCGAGGAAGTGAACGCGCTGGAGCCGGACGCGTGGCTTGAAAACCTGTACGGCGGCTGGCTGTGGGCGCTCCAACCCCTGCTGGTGCGCGATCCGGACCTGGTGCCGCCGATGATGAAGACCGATGCCTGGAAGCGCAAGGACATCAGCACGGCGCTGGGCAGTTGGACGGAGTTGAAGCACGCCACGC
>CAZGLU010000400.1:0-2341 GCA_964526095.1 uncultured Anaerolineaceae bacterium
CGCCACGCCTTGCGCATTTACCCGCTGCTGGCTGAGCCGGTCAAATAGGCCGCCGACGCTGCGACCCAGCCCACCAGCACGTACCCGCCGAGCGCGGCGGGGCCACCGGGCATCCCCGGCACGAGGTTTTGCACGGCGCTCAGCGCCATCAGCGCGCCGCCGAGCGCACCGGCCAGCCACGCCGCGCGCTGCCCGCCAACGTACGCCGCCAGCACCGGTTGCACCCACCCCCACACCAGCCACGCCTGCGCCAACGGTACCAGCGCCACGCCGAGAAGGACCGCCAGCTCGTAGGAGGCGGGCCGCAGGTCGAGGCCGAGCAGCCTGTCGTTCAGGGTGATCAGCGAGTCGGGCAAGGGGAGCGGCCCGACGCCGCGCAGCGCGTGGTCGGTGAGGTCCATCAGCCACCACGCTACGGGGAAGATCGCCAGCCCGGCCAGCCCGGCCAGCGCGAGGACCACCGGCTCCGGCGCAGGGGCACGCGCACCCTCCGCTGCGCCGCGCCGGACGAGGCGCCCCAGCAAAGCCGCGAGCGCCGTGACACCGAACGCGAGCAGCCAGCGCAGGGTGACGCGCTCGCTCCCGGCCAGCGCCGTTTGTAGCGCAAACAGGGCGGCGCCCGTCAGGGCGAGCGCCCACAGCGCGACCGTATCTCCCCGGCGTGCATCCCTCGTCACCGCTCCATGCCTCCTGACCTGCGCCTCGCTCGCGCCATTATACTCCCGGCCCCGCCTTCGTGCTGTCTTGCCCGCAGTTCGGTGGTATAATGCGCACAGAATCCCTGAAAGGAGCCGAGGCAAACATGGTCATGGAAATCAACGTCTCCGAAATGCGCCGCGTCCGGCTGTTTGAGATCGTCGGACGTGTTGATAGCTCCAACGCCAACGAACTGGGCAGCGTCCTGGATCGCGCGGCTGACGATGGCAATAACAACCTCGTCCTCGACCTGAGCGGCGTGGATTACATGAGCAGCGCGGGCCTGCGCGAGATGGTGCGCATCCTCAAGCGCGTGAAGCGCAGCGGGGGCGATCTGCGGATCGCGAACCCGTCGGAGCGCGTGCGGGAGGTGCTGGAGCTGGCAGGGCTGGACTCGATCTTTGAGATCTACCCGACGCAGGTGGAGGCCGTTGGCAGCTTCTAGCGACACCCGTTTCCATGGCCATCGAGCCTGATTGAGGAGCATCATGGTCGAAGTCAACCGTCTTGTCATCGCTGCCCGGCTCGAAGAGGTCCGTGATGCGTGCGATATGGTGGTCGAGGCCGCCGAAGCGGCCAACCTGGACGAGCGCGCGGTCTACCACTGCCAGATGGCGGTGGACGAGGCGCTGACGAACATCATCGAGCACGGCTACGGCTATGAAGAAGACGGTAATCAGATCGAGGTCGCGTGCAGCATCGAACGCGACCGTTTCGTGATCACCATCACGGACGACAGCCCGGCGTTTGACCCGCTCGGACATTCGGCGCCTGACCCCGCCGAGCCGCTCGACACGCGCGAGCCGGGCGGGTGGGGGATCTACTTCATCCGCAAGCTGATGGACAACGTCGAATACCGCCAGGTGAACGGGCGCAACCAGCTTACGCTGACCAAGATGCGCCCCACGATCGGTTCGACCGCCACCCTCTCCCCGGTGGAGGTCGAGGAGACGTTCGCCTCGCGCGTGCTGGACAACGGCGCCGTCGTCATCTGGCCGACCGGGCGGCTGGATAGCAACACCAGCTCGGTGCTTGAGAAGGTGCTGAACACGCACTTGCAGCGCGGGCACGATTGGCTGTTTGTGGACTTCTCCGGCGTGGAGTACATCGCCAGCAGCGGGCTGAAGATCCTGGTGTCGGCCTGGCGCCGGGCCAACGAGCACGATGGGGACCTTATTCTGAGCGGCCTTCAGCCGCGCATCGTCGAGATCCTTGAGATGGTCGGTTTCGACATGCTCTTCCAGATCTTCCCGGATCTCGACGCCGCCCTTCAGGCTCAATCCAAGCGCGCCTGAATATCCACCGCCCGCCTCGGCAGGTGAGGGTCAAGACGTTTTGGATACTACGCTGATCGTCGTGATGGTGCTTGGGGCGACGCTGGCGGTAGGCGGCCTCGCCCTGGGGCTGGTCATCGGGTATTGGCGCGGTCGCGCGCGCGGCATCGCCCTGGCCACGCACGAACGCCCTTCCCCGGAACTGGACGTCATCGCCGGGGCGGGCAACGCCATCCTCAGCGTGCAACTGAAGATCGATACGCTGTGCGAGGTCATCTACCAGCAGGCCACGCGCATCGTTGACACGCGCAACTTCCAGATCGGCCTCTTTGACGGCAACGATTACGTGATCAAGGTGTGGCTGCAAGCCG
>CAZGLU010000400.1:2351-4098 GCA_964526095.1 uncultured Anaerolineaceae bacterium
GCCGCGGAGCGCCGCCCCGAACACCGCTTCGAGAACGTGGCCGACGACGGCGTGGTGGGCTGGATCCGGCGCACCGGCACCGGCCTGCTCGTCCGCGACTTCCAGCGTGAGTGGGACACCCTGCCCGCGCGGCCCCGTCACTACGCCTACAAACCGGCCCGCTCGGCCATCTTCGCGCCGCTGATCTCCGGCGGCGACGTGCTGGGCGTCATCGCCGTGCAGAGCGAGCAACCGGACAGCTTCACCGACGAGGACATGCGCCTGCTGACGCTGCTCGCCAACCAGGCGTCGAGCGCGATCCGCAACGCGCAGATCTTCGAGGCGACGCAGGAGCAGGCCCGGCAGCTTCAACTGATCAACGAGGTCTCGCGGCAGATCACCGCCACCCAGCCACTCCCGGACCTGTTCCGCCAGATCGTGACGCTCATCCACGACGCCTTCGGCTATTACGCGGCCAGCATCTTCATCTTCGACCCGAAGACGGGCCGCCTGCACCTGCGCGCCAGCAGCCACGCGGACTTCATCGCCAACGAGTTCTCGATCACGCCGGACCAGGGCCTTGTGGGCTGGGCGGCCACCACGCGTCAGGCCGTGCTGTCGCCCAACGTCAGCACCGATCCGCGCTTCCTGCCGACGGCGGCGCTGAAGGAGACGCGCTCGGAGGTGTGCGTGCCGCTTATCGCGCAGCAGCAGGTCGTCGGCGTGCTGGACCTGCAAAGCGACCGCCCGGATGCCTTCGGCAGCGACGACGTGTACCTGCTCGAAGCCCTCGCCGGGCAGCTTACCCTGGCGATCCAGGAGGCGGAGAGCTACGATGCCGAGCGCCGCCAGACGGAGCGCGTCAACGCGATGGCCGAGGTGGCGCGCGCGCTGGTGTCGATCCTCGACATCGACGACCTGCTGGACGAGGTCGTGGACCTGGTGACGGACCACCTCGGCTACGAGCGCGTGCACCTTTTCCTGCGCGTGGGGGATCAACTCGTGTTCCGCAGCGGCAGCGGGGTCCATAGCGGGCGGTGGGCGCTCGAAAAGGTGTCCTACCCGATCGACGGGAAGGGCATAATCGCCTGGGTGGCACGCGAGGGACGGCCCAAGATCAGCGGCAACGTCCAGGAGGAAGGCGCCTACGTGCCCGGCCCCGGCCGCGAGGACACGCAGAGCGAGATGGCGATCCCGATCCGCATGGGGCCGCACCTGCTCGGCGTGTTCGACATCCAAAGCCCGGAGCGCGACGCCTTCACCGAGGAGGACAGCCTGCTAATCCAGGCGCTGGCCGACACGGTGGCGATCGCGCTGCGCAACGCGAGCCTGTTCGCCAACGAACAGCGGCGGCGCCTGCTCTCCGAGACGCTGCGCGAATTGAGCACCGTGCTCGCCTCGTCGCTGGACCTGAACGCCGTGCTGGACGGGATCCTCGTCGGGTTGGAGCGCGTCGTGGACTACACGGCGGGCGTGATCCTGCTGCACGACGCCGAGAACCGCTGCTACCAGGCCAGCGCCGCGCGTGGGGACCTCGTCGGGCCGGAAGCGGCCATCTGGGACGAGACGATCCCCGAAGACGAGATGGACGAGGCGCGCCTGATCGACCTGCTGCACCGGATGTACGTGGAGCGCCCCGACACGGAGGCACAGGGGCAGCACCACGACGAGATCCTGGTGCCGCTGGCCGTGGCGGGCGAGTCCATCGGCTACCAGATCGGAAGAGCGTCGTGTAGGAAAGAGTGTAGGATAGGGTGGGGTTGGGGGG
>CAZGLU010000401.1:0-4095 GCA_964526095.1 uncultured Anaerolineaceae bacterium
CGCGCCAGCCACAGGTCGACCAGCAGCGCCGTGCGGCACAGCGGCAGCCCGGCGGCGCGCGCCAGTTCGAGGTGCTCAACCGCCGCCTGCGCCTCGCCCAGCCGGTCCTCGACCATGCCGAGCGTGTACGCCGGGAGCCAGTTATCCGGCTCGCGGGCGAGGGCCTGCTCCGCCGCGTCCCGCGCCACAGCGTAATCGCCGCGCTGCGCGGCGGCCTCCGCCAGCCCAACGTAACCCGCCGCCGCGTCCGGTGCAACCTCGATGGCACGCCGGTAAACCGCCTCGGCGCGTGTCAGGTGGCCCGTTAGCCGGTGCAGTCGGGCGCGGAACAGGACGTGCTCCGCCTCGTCCGGCTCCCGCTCGATCAGGTCCGTGATGACCTGCATCGCCTCCGACGCCTCCCCGCGCCGCAGGTGCCGCAGCGCGCGCTGGTATTCCAGCGGCACGCGCTCGCGCAGGAGCACCTGCCCGATCACGATCCAGCCCGCCGCGCCCCCGGCCAGGAACACCGCCTGCCGTGGGATCGCCACCGCCAGCGCCAGCAGCACCAGCCCCGGCAGCACGACCGGCCAGAACCGGCGGCGGCTCCGTGCTGGCAGCCGGGACCCCGCGAGCAGCGTTGCGCCGACCGCCAGCAGCCAGATCAGCGCCACCTGCACCTGGGCCAGCCAGTCCGCGCCCGCATACGCGATCTGCAAGCCGAGCATCACGCCGCCCACGCCGATCAGCAGCGCCGCCGCCAGCCGCGCCCGCTGTGGGCCGAGCCACCCGACGAACTCACGCATCGTGTCGGCTCCCCTCTCCCTGCCGCGCCGCGCTCAATCCAGCTCCAGGCGCATGCGGACCGTCGTCGCCAGCCCGCCGATGGCCTCCCAGAACCGGATCCCCGCCGAATTCGCCGCCGCGACCTGCCACTCGATGTGCGCCACCCCGCGTGACACGAACCAGCCGTGCAGCGCCTCGACCAGCGCCCGCGCCACCCCTTGTCGCCGGTGATCCACATCGACGTAGATATCCGCGATGTAGCCCGACTCGACGGGCCGGAACAGGTCCGGGTGCAGGTCGATCACCGCGCCCAACGCGTAGCCGACCACCTCCCCGTTAACCTCCGCGACGTACGCCCGGCTCGTCGGGTCGTCGCGCCGCTCGACCAGCCGCGCCGCATAACGTTCCGCCGCCCCCTTCACCGGGACCGGCAGTCGCGGGTCGAGCCGCACGTGATGATCCGATAGCGCCTGCCACAGCCGGGCGATCGCCACCTCGTCACGCGGCTCCACCGGACGGATTCGGTATTCCCCTGCGGGCGTCAAGTCGGCTGCCCTCGCTTCCCCTCAAAACGCAAAACTCCCGCCCCACAGACAGGGACGGGAGTGTGACTCTCGCGGTACCACCCTGATTCCCCGGCACGTGGCCGGGGCGCTCTGCGACCACTAACATGGTCTGGCCCGGCTAACGGGGGCCGCACCGGCGCAACTTACTGGCAGCCAACCGGCCGCGTTCGGCGCGCAGCTCGGGAAGGATTTTCCGCCCGTCCGCCGTGCCTGGCTCGCACCATCTCCAGGCTCGCTGCTCTTTGGAGCGAGCGTACTCGTTTCCGTCATCGCCGTTAGCCCGAAGCATACCATACCGCCCTACCCCGGTCAAGGGCGGCGGCATGTGTCGCCACCTACCCCGATCAGGCGTATGGATCGCCCGCATGGGCGCAAGGAAAGCCTTCCCCGCTCGCGCCTAGATTAACTCCGCGATCTCCTCCGGGTGCCGCGCGACCTTCACCCCGGCAGCTTGCAGCGCCGCGACCTTGTCCTCTGCCGTGCCCGAGCCGCCCTCGACGATCGCCCCGGCGTGGCCCATGCGCCGGCCCGGCGGGGCCGTTCGCCCGGCGATAAACGCCACCACCGGCTTCGTCATGTGGTTCGCGATGTACGCCGCCGCCTTCTCCTCGTCCGTGCCGCCGATCTCCCCGATCAGCACGACCTTCTCCGTTTGCGGGTCGTCCTCAAACATCGACAGCACGTCGATGAAGCTCGTCCCGTTGATCGGGTCGCCCCCGATGCCGACGCACGTCGATTGCCCGATCCCGCGCTGCGTGAGCGCGTAGACCACCTCGTACGTCAGCGTCCCGCTGCGCGACACCACGCCCACGTTGCCCGGCGTCGCGATGTGCCCCGGCATGATGCCGACCTTCGCCTGCCCCGGCGTGAGCAGGCCGGGGCAGTTCGGCCCGATCAGGCGGCTTTGGCTCTGGTCAAGCTGCGCGCGGACCTTCATCATATCCAGCACGGGCACGCCCTCGCTGATGCACACGATCAGCTCGATCCCCGCATCGATCGCCTCGTACATCGCGTCCGTGGCGAACGCCGCCGGTACGTAGATGATCGACGCGTTCGCCCCCGTCGATTCGCGCGCCGCCTTGACCGTGTCGAAGACCGGCTTGCCCAGCACCCATTCGCCGCCCTTGCCCGGCGTCACCCCGCCGACGACGTTCGTGCCGTATTCGATCATCTGCTCCGTGTGGAACGAGCCTTCCCGCCCGGTGATGCCCTGCACCAGCAGTCTCGTATCTTTGTCGACTAAGATCGCCATCGTCGTGCTTTCCTTATGCGCTGCGTGCGGCCGCCACGGCTTTTTGCGCGGCCTCCGTTAATGTCGACGCGGTCATCATATTGGGAAGCTGGGCTTCCTCCAGCAGCCTGCGGCCTTCCTCCTCGTTGGTCCCCACCAGCCGGACCACCATCGGCAGCCTGACCTCGATCTCGCCCAGCGCCGCCAGGATGCCGCGCGCCACCTCGTCGCAACGCGTGATGCCCCCGAAGATGTTGAACAGGATCGCCTTCACATTCGGGTCGGACACGATGATCCGCAGGGCTGCCGCCACTTCCTCCGCCTTCGCGCCGCCGCCGATGTCCAGGAAATTGGCCGGGGAGCCGCCGTACAACTGCGTAATGTCCATCGTCGCCATCGCCAGCCCGGCGCCGTTCACCATGCACCCGATCTCGCCGTCCAGCTTGATGTACGTCAGCCCGGCGGCGCGCGCCTCTGTTTCGGCCTGCGGCTCCGCGCTGGTGTCCCGCATCTCGGCCAGGTTCGGGTGGCGGAACAGGGCGTTATCGTCGATCGACATCTTGCCATCGACCGCCAGCAGCCCGCCGCTCCCATCGATGATCAGCGGGTTGATCTCGGCCAGGGTTGCGTCGCTGTCCACGTAAACCTGGTACAGCGCCCGCGCGATCCGCATGAACGGCTTCCACAGCTCGCGCGGCAGCTCAATGCCGTACGCCAGGTTGCGGATCTGGTAATCGCGCAGGCCCAGGAACGGGTCGATGTGCTCGCGGATGATCTTCTCCGGCGCCGTCCGGTTCACTTCCTCGATGTCCATGCCGCCCTCGGAGCTGGCCATGATCACCGGCTTGCGCGCCGCGCGGTCGTTCGTCACGCCTAAATAAATCTCGGACTGGATCTCCGATGCCGGGTCCACCAGAACCTTCAAAACCTTGTGCCCTTTGATGTCCATGCCCAGGATGGCTTCGGCGTGCTGCTGCGCCTCATCCGGTGTGTTCGCCAGCTTGACGCCGCCCGCCTTGCCCCGCCCGCCGGTCAGCACCTGCGCTTTGACCACGACGGGCACGCCGAGTTCCTTGGCGATCTCGTAGGCTTGCTGGGAAGACCAGGCGACCTGCCCCTGAGGGATCGGTATGCCATATTCCGCAAACCGTTGTTTGGACTGGTACTCGTGCAGATCCACGGAAGTTGCCTCCAATGCGTAGATGCGGGGAGCTAAAGCGTGCGTGGGCACGCTCTGGCCCTAAGTATAGCACCCGCCCCCCGTCCCCCAAAACCGGCCCGTGCGGTCGGGCGCGAGCTTGGCAGGCCCCACGTTTTCCATTACGATGGCGGTTACCGTCCGCATCTCAGCGCAAGGGAGGCGTGACAATGGCATCCACTTCACTGCTGCCCCAGGCACGCCTGTATTCCCCTGCGCGTGGGCAGGGCGTATGCGAGTCTGTGCGGCGTGCAGTTGGAGATCTAGCGCGCGTGATGGGTGCGCCCCTCCTCCTCACGCCTGTGGAGGGTGAGGGAACGCCTGCCGCGCGGTGG
>CAZGLU010000402.1:0-4085 GCA_964526095.1 uncultured Anaerolineaceae bacterium
GTGGTGTTCGCCCAGGTCGAGCGTCCACCACAGGCGAGGCTCAGGCACCTCCAGGTAGGCGGTCGCCGTGTCGCCCGCCACCGTGATCCGCTGCTCGGCGGCTGCCGGGTCGCCCAGGCGCACGTCGAGCGTCAGGGGCGCGTCCGACGCGAAGCGGTCCACCTCGACGCGCACCGCCACCAGCGCGCGGTCCTCCGCCGCGTTGATCTCCAGCGTGTAAAAGTGGACGCCCGCGATCGTTGCCCGCCGTTCGCGCCGCAGCTCGACCGGGCGCCACAGCCCGATGGTCGGCAGGCGGGGACCCCAGTCCCAGCCGTAACCGAACTGCGCCTTGCGCATGAAGACACGCTCCGGGTTGCGCCCCCACGCGCTGTAGGCGGGCAGCCGCTCCTGGTCAACATGGCGCAGCGGCGGGTCAAAGGCCACCGCGAGGATGTTCCTGTCGCCCGGACGGACGCGATCCGTCACGTCGAACGCCCACGGATGGAACATATTGTTGGTCGTGCCGAGCTGTTCGCCGTTCAGCCACACGGTCGCAAAGGTGTCCACGCCGTGCAGCACCAGGCGCAGGCGCTCGCCCGGTGCGGGGGGCGTCGGCGGCCCGTCGAAGCGCACCCGGTACCACCACTCCTGCCCCTCCATCCAGGCGCAGGCGCTTTCGTTCCGGTCGTAAAACGGGTCGGGGATGCGGCCCGCGTCGATCAGGGTGCGGTGCACGTCGCCCGGC
Source organism: uncultured Anaerolineaceae bacterium (assembly GCA_964526095.1). GTDB lineage: Bacteria > Chloroflexota > Anaerolineae > Aggregatilineales > Aggregatilineaceae > Aggregatilinea. The sequence goes on from CAZGLU010000402.1 coordinate 728, forward strand.
ACGGCCACGTCCAGCCATGCGCTGTCGTCGTAGTCAAGGCGCGTGCAGCCCGCGTTCAGCCCTTCACCGGGCGCAAAATGCTGCAATTTCCAGCGTTCAAACATTTGTGGCTCCTTTAATAGAAAGTACTGCCTGCAAAATACCATATGCCAGCCCAGCGTTACACGGCTGTAAGAGGGGATGGCGCGAGTGTCTTGCTTGACAAACTACCCAAGTCCTTTATGATATGATTAGAATATTATTGAATTAGTTTCCGAACAAGTTCGATTTGTTCGGTATACTATTAAGAAGTTTAAGGGATGGCCAAAAGACCGACCCTCCGCGATATTGCCCAAGAGGCGGACGTGGCCCTGAGCACCGTGTCCCAGGTGCTGAATAATAAGCCTAATGTCTCCGCACAAACCCGGCAGCGCGTCCTGAAGGCTGCCGCCGACCTGGGCTATCGGCAGAAGGTGCTGTCCAAGCGCCCCGTCGCCTCGCATCTGACCACCGTCGGCTTGCTGACCAAGAGCCACGGTGAAGACTCCCTTATTGTCAACCCCTTTTACTCCTACGTCATCGCCGGTGCCGAACGGGAATGTCAGCGTCACAACATCAACCTGATGTACGCCAACTTGGAGGTTGATGCCCGCAATCGCGCCTCCGGCCTCCCGGCGATGCTCCTGGATGATCTGGTCGATGGCATCATCATCGTCGGGGCCTTCCTCGAGGAGATGATCGCAGACATCAGCCGCCGCGCGGGCCGCAACATCGTGCTCGTGGACGCCTACGTGTCCGGCACAGCCGCCTTTGACAGCGTGCTGATCGACAACTATCGTGGTGCGTTCAATGCCGTGTCTTACCTCATCGAGAACGGGCACCGCAAGATCGGCCTCATCGGCAGTTGTCACGATAGCTACCCCAGCATCCTGGAGCGGCGTAAGGGCTACCTGTCCGCGCTCGAATACCACCGTATCCACGAGGTATTCATCGAAGAGGGCGAGCTGACGCGCCAGGATGGCTATCACGCCACCCAGCGCCTGATGCAGCGCGCGCCCGACATCACGGCGATCTTCGCCTGCAACGACAGCGTCGCGTTCGGCGTGATGAGCGCCCTGCGGGATGCTGGGTACCGCATCCCCGATGACGTGTCGGTTGTCGGGTTCGATGACATCCATCTCGCCCAGGAAGTTCTGCCTCCCCTGACGACTGTGCATGTTGATAAGGTGCTGATGGGGGCCGTGGCGCTGCGCCATCTGCGCGATCGCGCCGAGGACCCCGATCGGCCCGCCTTGAAGACCCTTATTTCTACTCAGTTGATCCAGCGAGGGAGTGTCCGGCACAACGCAATCGCAGCACGTTGACCCAGGGGATGATCCCGCCATTGGGCATCCCGGCGCCGGTACGTACCAGGCGAGGGAGGTGATGATAGGCCAGATTACTTAAAGTCAAATGCTCACGGTGCACGGTGGCGCGCGCCGCGCGTCCCTGGTGCGCAGGCCGGGCGAACCCGGCTCCGGTGGCTCGGTGTCCTATCCGCATCACGGGATGGGTCATCGTGAAGTTAGTAGAGAACTGTACTTAAGCACAGGAGTAAACGCCATGAAGATCCGCTTTTCACGTCGCCCATGGACCCTCGTCGTCCTGGGCCTGCTGATCGTCGCTCTGTCGGCGACACCGCTCGCCGCACAGGAGGAACTCCCGCGCAATGAGACACTCTACGTAGCCGGTATGCAGTGGAGCACCTTCCAGACGTTCAACCCGCTGGCCGCCGTGGCGACCTTCCCGGCGATCGGGGAGAACACCTACACGTACGAGACGCTGTTCGCGTTCAACGTGGCGACGGGCAATATCGACCCGCTGTTGGCCAAAGAGGTCGAGTTTGTGGACGAGACCACGGCGGTTGTCACCCTGCACGATGGCACCGCCTGGCAGGACGGCGAGCCGCTGACCGTCGATGACGTCGTCTTCACGTACGAGCTGGCCAAGGAGAATAACGTCCGTAACTACTCGAACTTCTGGAGCTACGTCTCCGAGGTGAACGCCACCGGCGACCGCACGATCGAGTTCAAGCTGAACCCGGAGCAGATCAATGCCGGTATGCTCCGGCGCTTCCTGTCCAACGTTCACATCCTGCCGAAGCACATCTGGGCGGAGCGTGCCGAGGCCGGGGACGTTGTGAGCTACGTCGAGGAGAATCCGGTTGGGTCCGGCCCGTATAAGGTCCTGGACTACTCGACCGAGCGTATCGCGCTGGTGCGGGATGACAACTACTGGGGCAAGTCGGTCTACGGGCTGCCCAAGCCGAAGTACATCGTTCACCCGATCTTCGCCAGCAACGACGAAGGCAACTTGGCGCTGCAACGCGGCGAAGTGGACCTGTCGCAGCAGTTCGTGCCACAGGTCTGGCGGATGTGGGAGGATGGCCTGCCCGTCGGCACCTGGTTCTCTGAGGAGCCGTACTACATCCCCGGCAACATCCCGCTGCTGCACATCAACGTCCATCGGCCCGGCCTGGACAACGTGCTGGTTCGCCGCGCCATGGCCTACGCGATCAACTACCCGCAGATCGCCGCAACCGCCATGTCCCGCTACTCGGCCCCCGCGCAGGCCAGCCTGATCATCCCCGAGGGTGGTGAGGCCAAGTTCTTCAACGCGGAGCAGGTGGCCGAGCTGGGTTGGGAGTACAACCCCGACCGGGCACGTGAGATCCTTGAGGACGAGCTGGGCGCCACCAAGGGCAGCGACGGCATCTACGTGCTGCCGGACGGCACCCGCCTTGGCCCGTACACCGCGATGGCCGTGTACGGCTGGACGGACTGGCAGACCGCGATCGAGATCGTGGCCCAGAACCTGACGGAAGCGGGCATCGACGTGGTCACCGAGTTCCCGGAGCAGCCCGTCCTGTTCGAGCGCCGCAACTCCGGTGACTTCGACATGCTGATCTTCACCCACACCGGCGCCTCCCCCGCCAGCCCGTGGGCCCGGTTCCGTGACGTGCTCGACGCGCGTGACGTCCCGGACTTCGGTGAGGCGGCCTTCTGGAACTGGAACCGCTTCGAGCATCCTGATGTGGCTGACCTGCTGGATCAGGTCGCCGCGGAGACGGATGAAGCCGTCCAGGCGGAACTCTACAGCCAGCTTGACCGGATCTTCCTGGAGAACATCCCGGTGATCCCGCTCATGTACCGCCCGCTGGAGTTCTACGAGTTCAACGAGTCGGTTTGGACGGGCTTCCCGACGGCCGATAACCCGGTCGCGGCGCCCATGCACGAAGAGGCCGGCGTCCAGTTGCTCTACGTCATCGAGCCGAAATAACCGGGCGTTGGTGAGAGATCGGAAGAGCGTCGTGTAGGGAAAGAGTGTAGGATAGGGTGTA
>CAZGLU010000403.1:0-4069 GCA_964526095.1 uncultured Anaerolineaceae bacterium
GACGATGCACCTGATGTACACGCGCTTTTTCACCAAGGCCATGCGCGACTGCGGCATCTTCGAGGCGACGAAGGCCGCCGCCGAGGCGATGGGGCGCGACACGACCAATCTGTTCGACGAGCCGATGACGGCGCTGTTCAACCAGGGCATGATCCTGGGCGAGCCGCGCAGAGGCGACCTGATCGTGGCCGAAGGGAGCTTCGAGGGTGGCAAGCTGAACGCGGCGCGCATCCAGGTGGTGGACCGGCTGGACGCCGTGCCCGCCGCGAACGGGCGCGACCGCGTGATGGGCGAGGTGATGTCCCGTAAGGAGCTGATCCTGAACGTCATGACGCCGGAAGGCACGTCGGTGGTGGTCGATACCGACGAGCACACCACGTTCGACGTGCCGGGGGTGGGGCCGGGTGCGACGGTGGAGAGCATCCGCTATCACCTGGACGTCGAGAAGATGTCCAAATCGAAGGGCAATGTCGTCGCGCCCGATCAACTGGTGGCCGAGCATGGCGCCGACACAGTGCGCGTCTACCTGATGTTCGCCTTCGAATGGGAGCGGGGCGGCCCGTGGAACAGCCAGGGCATCCTGGGGCCGAAGCGCTGGCTGAACGACGTGTGGGATCTGGTGCTGGGCGGCGCTCCGTCGGGCACGCCCGACCCGGCGGCTGACCGCAACCTGCGGCGCAAGGTCCACCAGGCGATCCACAAGGTTGATTATGGGCTGGAGACGTTCGGGTTCAACACGGCGATCGCGGCGTTGATGGCGCTGCGCAACGACCTGCAAGCGGCGCACCGCGCGGGGAACGTCAGCGAGGCGGCCTGGAACGAGGCGGTCGAGACGCTGCTGCTGCTGATGGCGCCCTTCACGCCGTTCATCGCGGAGGAGTTGTGGGTGCGCACCGGGCACGAGTACAGCATCCACGACCGGCCCTGGCCCGTCTACGACGCGGCGATTGCCGCCGAGGACGAGATCACGCTGGTGGTGCAGGTGAACGGCAAGGTGCGCGACCGCGTGCAGGCTCCGGCGAACATCAGCGAGGAGGACGCCAAGCGGCTGGCGCTGGAGAGCGAGGGCGCGCGGCGATACCTGGACGGCAAGCCGCCGCGTAAGGTGATCTACGTCGCGCAGCGTGGCATGGTGAACATCGTGGTGTAGCGTCGCTTCGCGTAGTCAACAACCGATAACATGAAGGCCGGGCGCATCCGTGTGCCCGGTCTTTTGATTCCATACGTGGAAGGTTATGTGCTGGCAACAATATGCGAGGCGTGGTACACCTGGCATCAGGATTGGGAGCGAAAGCAGCGGCAGGAAAGGAAACGAACATGCGCAGGTGGATGATCGTGACGCTCGTCGTTGTGGCGCTGGCGGCGGGGCTGGCTGGACCCGCACGGGCGCAGGAGGATGCGTGTTTCGAGCGCGGCGGCTGGTGGGATGCGGAAACAGGGGAATGCACTCTGCGGAACGGGCTGGACCTGACGATGCAATACCCGACCGAGCTGCTGGAATACGAGTTCGCGGCGGCGACCGTGGACGACTTCCTGACGACCGCGCGGGACGGGTTCATCCAGCGCCTGCTGGACGAGGGGTTCATGCCCACGCCGGGCTATATGTGGGGCCTCAATGTGGAGTATGCGTTGTTCCATTACGGGGACGACGTGGTGAGCATCGAGTTTTCGCTGTATGAGTACACGGGCGGGGCGCACGGCATGACGACGTTCCAGACCTTCGTGTTTGATACGAGCGCGGAGACGGTGCTGGCCCTGGAGGACGTGTTCCAGCCGGGCACGGACCCGCTCGCGGTGATCGCGCCGCTGGCGGAGCAGGCGATCACGGCGCAGTTGGAGGCGATGGGCGCGATGGGCGACGCGGAATGGATCGCGACGGGCACCGCGCCGGACCCGATCAACTACCGGAACTGGGTGCCGACCGAGGAGGGGTTGCGGCTCACGTTCGAGCCGTACCAGGTGGCGCCCTACGCCGTGGGACCGCAGGCGATCACGATCCCGTGGGCGGACCTTGCGGGGAGCCTGTCGGCGGCATTCGCGGCGGGCTAGCTGCCGGGTTACGCTATGTTTCAGTGGGGGCGCGCTATGCGCCCTTTTTTCGTTATTCCCCAGGGGATGACGCTGGCGGCTCCGCGTCAAGCGTGAAGTGCTGACCGGCACGGTACTCGCGCTCGTCGTCCGGGCCGAGGACCACGGTCGCCGTGCCTTTGCCCAGGACGGAATAGTGCCCCTCCGGGTGCCACACCAGCGCCGTGCTTTCGTCCACGCCGATCAACGTCACGCCATCGGGCAGGTCCGCGAGCAGGCGCTCCGGCGAGAGGCGCATCCGCGTGATGTCGAAGCGCGGCAGGATCGCCAGATGCGGCACGACGCCGAGTCCCGGCTCCCACGTGCTGCCGAACCAGAAGACGCCGCCGAGCGCCATCGCGCTCGCGCCGACGCCTACAAGCGCCGCCTTGCGTGCCAGGACGCGGTGCAGCACTGCCTCGGTGTGCGTGCCGCGCAGCCGTTCGACCATGTGGACGGGGCTGCCGTCGGTCAGCAGGATGGCATCGACCTTGTCCAGCCCTTCGTAGTTCGTCGCCGTGTTGGCCGAAAGCGAGTCGGTGATGTCGACCGCTTCCGGGAAGGTCGCGACGCCGTGCAGGAAGCGGGTGGCCTCCTGTGCGGCGCGAACCGGCTTGTCCTGCGCGGCAACCGGGATGACGCTCACACGCGGGCGGTGCTCGCGCCGGATAAGGCGCAGCCAGTCGTAATGGAGCTGTTTGTTCTGCGGCGTGAACGCGTCGCCGCCGTGGAAGATCACATAGCCCTTCATCGAGGCTCCTTCCGTTGTAGCCGCCCGTGATCGGCCTTCAGCGGTCCGGGCGCCGCCATCTCGCCGCGAACCCCCGGCCTGGCCGCCTGCCGCGCGTGTTAGATAAACGAGGAGAGCGCCCGGGTGGTTCAGCCGGACGCTCTATCCATCTTACCGGTGTTGCGGCTGAGACTCAAGCTGACCTATAAGCCGCATTCTGTACCCGCCGGGTTATCGGCGGGCGGTGATCATCTCTCTGGGACGCCGGTTGCCCGGCGACTCTAGCGACCTACCCGGAACTGGTAGCGGGACGGGCAGCCCCTCGTTCCTGCTTGGTCTTGCTCCCGGTGGGGTTTGCCTAGCCGCCCATGTCACCATGGACGCTGGTGCGCTCTTACCGCACCGTTTCACCCTCACCCCGCACGCGGCGGGGCAATACGCCTCTCTGTTGCACTTTGCCGTCGGGTCTCCCCGCCTGGCCGTTAGCCAGCACCGTGCCCTGTGGAGTACGGACTTTCCTCATCCTGCACGCGGCAGGACGCGATCACCCGATCAACTTGAGCCTCGACGGGCTATTATACCACATCTATACCCCATGCCGCCCCGATATGGCCCGCCCGCCGCCGTTCTTACCCGGTTCTGATGTGCGCTCTCAGCGCGTGCCACGGGCCTTCGTCCCAGAAGGCGCGCGCCGCGCCGGACGTCGAGGGCAGCACCCAGATCTGCGTGGGGCCGACCGTCTCGGGTTGGAGGCCATAGGCGGCGATGGGGCGGCCGAGGAACTCCCGTGCGGCCCGCTTGCCGACGAACGCCAGCACGCGCGGCCTCACGCGTTCGATCTTGGCGCGCAGCCCCGGTGCGTCGAAGTCCTCCGGGCGCAGCACGTTATCGTTGCCGATCGCGTTGGGCGCCATACCGGCCAGGCCCAGGCCGTACTGCGTCACCGTGCGGAACTCGGTCGGGTCCAGGCGGCGGGGGGTGAAGCCCGCCACATGCAGCACATCCCAGAAGCGGTTGCCCGGCCCGGCGTAGGGCGCGCCGACCTCCGCCGAGCGCTTGCTGGCTGCCGTACCCACGAACACCACGTCCAGGCCGGGCGCGAGGACCTCCGGCAGGACCGACATCACGCCCTCGCCGCGACCGGCTCGATGACTTCCTGGCCGCCCATGTACGGGCGCAGCACCGTCGGGATCACGATGCTCCCGTCCCGCTGCTGGTAGTTCTCCATGACGGCGATCAGGGTACGGACCATGCCGAGGCCGGAGCCGTTGA
>CAZGLU010000404.1:0-1802 GCA_964526095.1 uncultured Anaerolineaceae bacterium
CACCCTATCCTACACTCTTTCCCTACACGACGCTCTTCCGATCTGCGAGGATGTCCACCGCCTCGTCGATGTCGTCCTCGTCGCCCGCGATCTCGATCCGGATGCGCGCGCGCCGCAGCAGGCCGCGCACGGTGGCCGTCTCCGGGGATGCCGGGGCGCTGCGCCGCGCGAGTTCCGCGAACAGGTCACGCGCCGCCGCTTCGTAAGGGGTATTTTTGCTCTGCGCCAGCAGCGTGCGCGCCTCAGCCTCCAGTTGGGCCAGCTCACTCGCCGTGGCGCTCGACGGCAGCGCGTCAACTTCGCGCCGCAACGTCTCAAGCTGTTGTCTCAGGTCAGCCATTGACTTCTCCACTTACCTCAAAATCTTATGGGATCACCCGGTGGTTGAGCGCCTCGTTGATCTGTGTGAGCAGGCGGCGCAACTCGGCTTCCATATCTTCATTGATGTCGTCCAAAATCGCCGCCTCCAGCAAGCTTTCGCGCGCGCTGCGGATGGCGTCCTGTCCTTCGCGCAGTTGCGCCAGCCCGGCGCGCATCCGCTTGCGAGCGTCGCTTAGCGCCGGGGCGGTATGCAGGCCCGCAAACGTCCACCCATACCGGATCGCGGCGCGTTCCAGCCCGGTCATAAAGGCCCGCACGTCGGCCAGTTCGTGCCGTGCGCCCTGCTGCAACAGGTCCTGCAATGCGTGGCTCAGGCTCGGCTCCACCCCGAAATCCAGGTGCTTCACGTCCGCGTAACGCTGCTCCACCTCCGCCTGGGAGGCGGGCTGCGGCATCAGCGTGCCCTTCTGCGGGGACAGCCCCGTAAACACCGGGTACAGGATGCCGACGCACAGGTTATGGATATCCTGCATCAGCGATTGGTCCAGCGTGTGCGTGCCCGTCTCGATCAACCGTGAGCTGTTCAGGTCGATCACGCGCAGGCGCGTCCCGTCCCAGTAGACGTGTTCCAGTTTGTGGTCGAGGTACACGATGGACTGGTCGTGCGCGGCCTGCAAAAATTCCCCGAACTGCATCGCCAGATCGATCCCCTCCTCGGTCGGGAGGCGGCGGCGGCTGTTCGGGGTGTTCGGCTTCATCTGGTAAAACAGGTTGTGGTGGCGCGGCAGGTATTCGAGCGCGAGGTAGGGCCGCCAGCCCTTGTTGATCGCCATGTAGAGGTTCTCGCGGAACGCCGCGACGTCGGTCCCGCACGACAGCGCCTCGCCGCCTTCGGGCCGTTCGCCCGGCGCGGAGATATAGCCGCAGTCGTAGAACCCCACCGTGGCCGGGTTGTCCGCCAGCCGCACCAGCAGGTCAGCCTCGTTGATGAACGCACGGGCCTCCCAGCGCGGCGCGCCGTCGCTGGAGAGATGCTCCGGTCGCATCACCTTGAACGCCACGGTTTGCCCGGTATCGGCACGCTCAGCCGCCAACACGCGCGCATAGTGTCCCGGCGCGAACGTGTCGATGTAGTTGCCGATCCGGTACAGTTCCTTCAGCGCAGCCTCAGTTACGCGCATTCGATCCCTTTCAGAACGTCCCCCCCATCCCTTTGCTTCACGCGCCGCTACGGCAGTTCCCCGCGCGGCCCGGCGTCGATGCTGAAATTCGTCACCCGCACCACCACGTCCCGCCCAGACGCGGTCAGCACCAGGGTGAGCGGTCGCCCCTGCGGAAACAGGTACACGGAGTCGGCCAGACGCCGTCCGTCCACGTAAAATGTGAAGGTCGTCTCGTTCAGCCGCCGCACCGACAGGCTGACCGGCGCATCCGTCGCGGGCATCTGCGTGCGCGACCCAAAACGCCCGCCCTGGTTCAGC
>CAZGLU010000404.1:1812-2287 GCA_964526095.1 uncultured Anaerolineaceae bacterium
GACTGGAGTTCAGACGTGTGCTCTTCCGACTCCCACCGCCCGCTGGCCGTTCTCGTCCGCGATGCCCAGCCCAAATGACGCGACGACGTCCCCACCGGGCGCGCCCGTGACCAATTCAAACGTGGCATCGGCCCGCCCCAGCGTATTCGCCGCGCCCGCGCTGAACAACGCGTCCAGTAGGTCGGGCGGCAGCTCGATGCTGACGCCGTTCGACCCGGCGCTGCCGGTCGAAAGCTGCCAGGCCCCGTCACCGGTCGGCGCGAAGGACGACGTCGGCCAGGGGCGCGCCCCGGCGTCCATCCCCTCCAGCGCCGCCAGGACGCTGGTCAGCCCTTCGGCGACCGCCGTCGCGGGCGGCGCGGTATCCGTTGGCTCCGGCGTCGCCGTATCCGTCGGCGCCTCGGTCAGTGTCGGCGTCGGCGCGGGCGTGGTGGGCGCCTCCGTCGGGGGATCGGGTGGGGCGCTCGGCGTCGCC
>CAZGLU010000404.1:2297-4062 GCA_964526095.1 uncultured Anaerolineaceae bacterium
GGCAGCGCCACAGCCGCGGCGGTCTGCGTCGGCGGGGGTTCGGTGTCGGGTGGTGTGGGCGTTGGGCTGGCGGTCGGCGCGGCGACCAGGCCCACCGCCCCGGCTGGCGCCACCGTCGGGCTGCGCGGCGGGTCGTCGCGGCCCACCACGCGCGAGACGGCGTAGCCGACCGCCACCAGCAGCAGCAGCGCCCCCACCGCAATGATCCAGTTCCACGGCAGTTCGCCCGATCCTTCCCGCGCTGATTCGGCCTGCTGCTCCTCCGGCGGCTCGTCCTCATAAAAGGTCAGCGTTTCACCGTCGATCTCCTCCGGCGGGGCGGCGGCAGGCGGGACCTCCGGGGTGATGACCGGCTCCGGCTCGTCCACCGGCAGCTCCTCGATCACGCCCTCCCAGTGCCGGAACAATGCATACGCCGGATGCTTGGTGATGAACAGCGACGAGAAGTGCCGCCCGAAGGCCGCCAGCTTTTCGCGCCGCGACAGGTCGGCGGTGTACGTGTCCAGCACGGCGCGGTACATCTCGTGCCACTGCCGGACCTGGTGCGCGTACTCCACGCCCAGCGTCTGGATCGTCACGTCCACGATGCGGCGGTGCGCCTCCGCCACGTCCGGGTCCGGCTCCGGCTGCGGGGCCAACGCGCGCTGCTCGATCGTCATGCGGGCCTGATGCAGTTCGGCAGCACGGTCGCGCAGGGTCGTCACCCACTCGACGTACGGCTCCGCCTTCAGCCCCGACTTGCGGATGGCGACCTGGATCTGGTTCAGCGCCTGGTCGAGCGCCTGCCGTGCCGGGCCGAACTCGCCGTCCGACCAGTGGCGCAGCGCCTCGGCCACCGCCGCCACCGACCCCTCGGCCCCGGTCAGCAGTTCCCCCGCGAGCGGCTGGTTGACCGCGCGGCGCAGTTCGTCCACGTGTTCCGGTCCCTGCGGCGCGTTGAAGGCCCGCTCCGCGCTCTGCATCAGCCGGTGCCCGGTCACGGTCCGGTCGAGCAGTTGGAAGGCGCGGTGCGTCCGCGCACCATCGTACGCCTTGCTCGCCACGTCGCGCCAGAACTCGGCTTCCTCTATCTCGCCGGAGTACAGCGCCAGCGCCCCGCGCAGGATGTAGTGCAGGTACAGCGCGCGCCACCCCGCGCTGCTGCTCGACTGCATGTAAGCGACGATCCCGCGCGACATGGTCCGCAGGTACAGCGTCGTGCTCGGCATCTGCTCCGCGAACGTGCGGCGCTCCTGCTCTTCGTCGGAGAGCAGCACCGCGACGGTTTCCGTCTCCGCCCGGTCGATGGCCTCGACATCCTGCAAGCCGCCGTCGCTCACCCAACGCTCCAGCAACTCGCCCAGCCGCCGCAGCCGGTCCGCCGCCAACTGCTCGCCGGGTGTGACCGCCGCCTCGTGCGCCCGCGCGCCCAACTGCGCCGCCCGCCGCCCGTCGCCCGCGTCCCACGCCTTCCACCCCTCGATCAGCGCGTCGGCCAGCTTTTCGTTGGGGCTGAAGCGCTCCACGAACGCCGCATCGGCCAGCCGCGCGGTCAGCGCGCCGAGCCACGCGGCAACGTGCTCGTTGTACGGGCGCAGGGCCTCCGCCGCCCGGCGCAATTCGTCCGCGGTCGGCCCGCGACGGCCCAGCGCGAGGTAGTTCACCGCCGTGCGCCACCCGGCCGCCGCCGTGCTGACCGCATCCGCCGCCGCGTGGAAGCTCGGGTCGCTGATATCCTCCACGTACGGCTGCAAGAACTCACTCACATCCTCGAACCACTCCGAGA
>CAZGLU010000405.1:0-4057 GCA_964526095.1 uncultured Anaerolineaceae bacterium
ACACCCTATCCTACACTCTTTCCCTACACGACGCTCTTCCGATCTCCGCGCAGGCGGGCGTAAGTGCGGTTGAGTTCCTCCAGCGTCGTAGCGCGGCTTGCGTCATCCATCCTGTTATGCTTCTCCCCGCCGTACCGGACGGCCCGCGCGGATGGATCGTCCACGCGGCTGCCCGTAGTGTAGTCGTTTCGCGCCTTTCGCGCAGGTTGGCGGCCCGCGTTCACAGTGCGGCATAATCAACCATAATCAACATCGCCTCCGGTTGCCCGTGAGGCCGGTGATTCACTTTGAGCGCCGTTCAGGGAGAGGCCGATGGGTCCGTCGCGGGTGAGCGAAACCAACAGGCGGCTGGGGTACCCTGCGGATGCCCGTCTGCTGATCATCAACGCCGACGATTTTGGGATGTGCCACGCCACGAACGCGGCGATCTGGCGTGCGCTCACGGAGGGTGTGGCCTGCTCCACGACCCTGATGGTCCCCTGCCCCTGGGCCTTACACGCCATGCGTCTGCTGCGTGAAAACCCGGCGATCCCCTTCGGCGTGCATCTGACGGCGCTCTGCGACGGCCCCGATTACCGGTGGGGGCCGCTCACGCCCAGGGACCGGGTGCTATCCCTGGTGGATGAGACGGGCGCCTTCTACCGCTTCGAGCGCATGGATGAATTTTTCGCCCAGGTCCGGCTCGACGAGCTGGAGGTCGAGTTCCGGGCGCAGATCGAGGCCGTGCTGGCCGCCGGTCTGAAACCGACCCACCTGGATTGGCACGCCCTGCGTGTCGCCAGGAAGCCGGAGATCTTCGACGTGATGTTCGGGCTGGCGCGGGAATACGGCCTGGCGCTGCGGGTCCGCGAGCGCCCCTTGATCGAGCGGGTGCAGCGCCAGGGGCTGCCGTGCAACGACTACGACTTCCTGGACAGCTACCTCCTGGGTACCCATGACAAGCCCGCCCGGTTCGCCCAATTGCTGCGTGAGCTGCCCGTAGGGCTGAACGAGTGGGCGGTGCATCCCGGCGTAGCCGATGGCGAACTGCTCGCCATCGAGCCGGACGGCGCAGCCGTGCGCCAGGCGGACCTGGACTTTCTGCTATTGGCGGAGGCGCGTGCGGTCATCGAACAGGAAGGGATCACGCTGCTCAGCTACGCGCCGCTACAGGCCGTATGGCGAGCCAGCTAGGCTCAGCTAACCCGGTACCCGGCGCTGTGCCGGGTCAGGCAGGAGAGTGTACCATGCCCCATACCATTCACCCCGCCACACGGATCGGTGCCGTGCACCTGGTCGTGGCCGATCTGGATCGTTCCGTGTCGTTCTACCAGGAGGCCATCGGCCTGGACGTACACCGGCGTGAGGGCGGGATGGCGGCCCTCGGCGTAGGGGAGCGCGACCTGCTGGTGCTGCTCGAACGGCCCGGCGCGCGCTCGGTGCGTGGCCGGACCGGACTGTACCACTTCGCGCTGCTGCTCCCGACGCGGCACGACCTGGCCCACGCGCTGAAGCGCCTTGCGGATACGCGCACGCCGCTGCAAGGGTTCGCGGACCATCTGGTGAGCGAGGCGATCTACCTGGCCGACCCCGACGGGAACGGGATCGAGATCTACCGGGACCGCCCGCGCGAGGACTGGACGTGGACCGGCGGCGAGATCCGCATGGCGACGGAGCCGCTGGACGTGGAGGATCTGCTGCGCGAGATCGCCGGGGAGGGCGTCGTGCCGGAGCGGATGCCGCCCGGCACGGTCGTCGGGCACATCCACCTGCACGTCGCGTCGATCCCGCAGGCCCGCACGTTTTACTGCGACGTGCTCGGCTTCGAGGCGGTGGCGACCTACGGCCCGGCGGCGCTGTTCGTCTCGGCGGGCGGCTACCACCACCACATCGGGCTGAACACCTGGGCGGGTGAAGGCGCGCCACCCCCGCCGCCGGACGCCGCCGGGCTGCGCTATTTCGAGGTCGTGCTGCCGGATAGGGAAGCGCTCGATGACGTCCTCGACCGTGTGCGGGCCACCTGGAAGATCGACGACTCACATCCGGACGGCGTGCTACTGCGCGATCCGGCCCAGAACGCCGTGCTGCTGCGGGCTGATGCCTAACCGGGGCCGGGATGCTTCACGAGACGATCGGCTACCGGAATGGCGGGCTGTGGTGCGAGGACGTGCCCCTCGACGCGATCGCGGAGGCGGTCGGTACGCCCGTGTACGTCTACAGCGCGGCCCGGCTGGACGCCAACGCCGCCCGGCTGCGCGCCGCCTTTGAGCCGCTCGGCGCGGCGTTCCATTACAGCCTGAAGGCCAACGCGAACCTCGCCCTCATCCGGCGAATCGCAGGGATAGGGTTCGGCATGGACGCGGTCAGCGCGGGCGAGATCCACCGCGCGCTCCAGGCGGGGGTGAATCCCCAGCGGATCGTCTTCGCGGGCGTGGCGAAGACCCCGGCGGAACTGGCCTACGCGCTCAATGCCGGGATCGGCTGGTTCAACGTTGAGAGCGCGACGGAGCTGATCCGGCTGGAGGCGCTGGCCGGGGAAAGGGGGCGGCGGGCGCGGGTCGCGCTGCGGCTGAACCCCGGCATCGACGCGCCCACGCATCCGCACATCGCGACGGGGCACGCCGGGGCTAAGTTCGGCATGGGGGCAGAGCAGGTCGCTGATCTGTTGGGGCGGCGGGCCGATTTTCCGCACCTCGACATCGCCGGACTGCATGTACACATCGGCAGCCAGCTCGCACGGCCCGACGAAACCGTCGCGGCGGTCCGCTGCGCGCAGGCGCTCGCCGCGCCGCACCCAGGCGTGCGAACGCTCAATCTGGGCGGCGGCTTCCCGGTGGCATATACCGGTGAGGAGGGTTACCCGTCGCTGGAAGCGTTCGCGGCGGCGCTGGCCCCGCTGCTGGACGGGTGGCGCGTACTGATCGAGCCGGGCCGCGCGGTCGTCGCGGATGCCGGGCTGCTGCTGGTGTCGGTCCTCGACGTGAAGGTGCAGGGCGGGGGACGCTTCGTCCTGGTCGATGGCAGCATGGCCGAGCTGCTGCGCCCGGCGCTGTACGGCGCGGTGCATCCCATCGTGCCGCTGCGTGAGGCGGCCGGCGGCGCGCCTGCGGTTGTAGCCGGGCCGGTGTGCGAATCGACGGACGTGCTGCACCGCGCCGCGTCCCTGCCCGACGTCGAGCCGGGCGACCGGCTGGCGGTCCTGGTCGCCGGGGCGTACGGCATGGTCATGGCTTCAAACTACAATATGCGGCTTCGACCGCCGGAGGTCCTTGTGGAAGGCGAGCGCTGGCAGGTTATCCGGCGCCGCGAGACGTGGAATGACCTGTTGGCCCTCGAACGGCCCGCCGGGGCGCACGATGTTTGACGCGGTGGGATAGGTGGGAATCCACGTTGAAAAACGCGGGATTTCAGCGTTGTGTGTGGGTTTCTGACTCTGCCTGGCACGCGCGGCACAGGCCGAAGAAGGCCATGTGATCGATGCGCGGCTCGAAGCCATAGCGCGACCGCAACTGCTCGCGCAGCCCGTCCATGAGCGCGTCGTCCACGTCCTGCACGCGCCCGCAGTTCAGGCATACCAGATGGTGATGGCGCGGCCCGACCATGATCTGGTACACGATCCCGCTGCCGCCCAGGTCCGTCTGCGAGACCATCCCGACGTCCTTGAGCCACTGCAAGATCCGGTAGACCGTCGGTTCGTTGAGGTCCACGCCGCGCTCGCGCAGCGCCTCCAGGAGGTCGGCGGTCGTCAGGTGCGTCGGCTGAGCGCACAGCGCCTCGATCACGGCGCGGCGTTGAGGGGTCAGCCGCTCCCCGCGCTGGCGCAGGGAGGCGAGGACCTGCTCGGCTGCCCCCGACGTGGGTACGGTGTGCTCACCATTGCTTGACCTTGACATGGTGGCTCCATCATACCCCCTTTCCGCGCCCCGGACCATACAAGGGCGAGCATGCGCGGTAAATGCGGCCGGCCCGGAGGGTAGCCATTGTCCGGGCCGGCCTGGAGAGAGGTTGCCTTGTCCCCGCCAAGGCTTGGTCGTCTGTCGTCTAAGCGGACGGCACCAGCGAGAACGCCCTGACCTGT
>CAZGLU010000406.1:0-4050 GCA_964526095.1 uncultured Anaerolineaceae bacterium
GATAATGAGCGGTGACTGGAGTTCAGACGTGTGCTCTTCCGATCTGCAGCATCGCCTCGCGGTGCTGTTCGCCGTGCTGGCCGGGCTGGCCGCGCTCCTGCTGATCCCGTCGGCGGGCGATGAGGTCGCGCTGCGGATCGAGGTCGGCAGCGTCTTCGGGGATTTCACCTTCGTGCCCGACGGCCTGGGCGTCTTCCTCGCCGCCGTGGCGACCGTCATCGGCAGCATCGCCGTGATCTTCTCCGTCGACTACATGCACGGCGAGAAGCAGTTAGGCCGCTATTACACCTTCGTGCTGCTCTTCATCGGCGCGATGGCTGGTCTCGTCCTGTCCGGCAGCATCCTGCTGATGTTCATCTTCTGGGAGATCACCGCCCTCACCTCCTACGCGCTGATCTCCTTCTACAACGACGATCCGAAGGCGGTCGAGGGTGGCATCAAGGCGCTCCTCATGACCTCCGTCGGCGGCCTCGGTATGCTCGCCGGTGCCCTGATCGTGTACGCCTACCTGGGCGACTACCAGATCAGCACCCTGCTCGCCCGCGCCGGCGAGTTACCGTCGGGCGTGCTGGCGGCGCTGGCCTTCGGCTTCCTGCTCGCCGCCGCCGCCAAATCCGCGCAGGTCCCGTTCCACACGTGGCTGCCCGGCGCGAT
The DNA here is from genome assembly GCA_964526095.1 of uncultured Anaerolineaceae bacterium. GTDB lineage: Bacteria > Chloroflexota > Anaerolineae > Aggregatilineales > Aggregatilineaceae > Aggregatilinea. Next base: position 655 of record CAZGLU010000406.1, read on the forward strand.
GGAGGCCCCATCGCCCGTCAGCGCGCTCATTCACGCCGCGACGATGGTCAACGGCGGCGTCTACGTGCTGGCCCGCTTCTACCCCGCTTTTGAGGGCGTCCGGGGCTGGACCACCGCCGTGATCGTGGTCGGCGCGGCCTCCGCCCTGCTGGCCGCCTGTATGGCGCTCGTCGCCACCGACCTCAAGCGCACCCTGGCCTACTCGACCGTCAGCCAGCTTGGCTACATGGTCTACGCCGTGGGCGTCGGCGGGATCTTCGCCAGCCAGTTCCACCTGCTCAGCCATGCCGTGTTCAAGGCGCTGCTGTTCCTCGCCGCCGGTGCGATCATTCACAGCGTCGGCACGCGCGACATGCGCCAGATGGGCGGCCTGGGCAAGCAGATGCCCTTCATGCGCAACGTGTTCATCGTCGGCGCGCTGGCCCTGGCTGGCCTCCCGATCCTCAACGGCTTCTGGAGCAAGGAACTCGTCCTTGAGGAGGGCCTGCACCACGGCCCGATCTGGGCTTACGTCGGGATGCTGCTTGGCGCGGGCATCACCGCGCTCTACACCTTCCGCATGATCTGGCTCGTCTTCTACGACAAGCCGCGCGCCAGGCTGCACGTCCATCCTGCCGGGCAGTTCATGCGTCTGGCGACGGGCGTCCTCGCCGTCGGCACCGCGCTGACGTGGCTGCTGATCGGCGTCTTCGGCGAGCTATTGGAGGAGACGCTGCCCTTCCACGGCCTGCACGTCGCGTCCGGCGCGTCGCTGCTGGAGGAGATCGTCACCGCCCCGGCGACGTACCTCGCGCTCGGCGTGGTCGCGCTCGGCCTGCTGGCGTGGTGGTTCCGCGACGCGCTGGGCGGCCTCGCGGCGGCCCTTCGCCCCGTGGCGGACGCCGCCGCCGCCGACTTCGGCTTCGAGTGGCTCAACCGCCGCGTCGTGGCCTGGACGACCTCCGCCGCCAATACGCTGCGCGTCACGCAGACCGGCTCGCTGAACTGGAACGTGGTCGGGGTCGTCGGCGGGCTGCTCGTCGTCCTGGTTATTCTCGCGCTGGGGGCGTAACGGATGATGGAGAACATGACCGCCTTTACCTGGATGATCGCGCTGCCCCTGCTCGCGTCACCCGTGATCTACCTGCTGGGCCGCCTGATCAAGCCCGATGGCGCGGCCTTCGCGCGCTGGACGGCGCTGATCGCCCTCGGCGCGACGTGGGTCCCCTTCGCCCTGGCCGCCTCGGACCTGGACGCGGGCGGCGTGCAGACCTACACGCTCGGCACCGTGTCGCTGCGCCTGGACGACCTCGGCCTGCTGCTCGCCGCGCTGGCGCTCGGCCTGGGCACGGTCGTCGTCTTCTACTCCGGGCCGTACATGGCCGCCGACAAGGGGCAGGAGAAGTACTACGCCTCCCTCGTCGCCATCGTCGGCGTGATGATGGGCCTCGGCTGCGCGGCGGACCTGTTCAACCTGTGGGTCTGGTTCGAGGCGATGGCGATCGCGTCGTACCTGCTCGTCGTCTTCTACCACGAGCAGCCGCCCTCGCTTGAGGCCGGGGTCAAGTACCTCGTGCAGAGCGCGGTCGGCTCCGCCTTCGTGCTGCTCGGCATCGCCCTTGTGCTGGCGCAGACCGGCACGCTCGACCTCGCGGAGATCCGCGCCGCCGCGTCGGGTGACTCGCTGCCGCTGCTGGCGGCGGGCGCGCTGTTCCTGATCGGCTTCGGCGTCAAGGCTGCGCTCGTCCCGATGCACACGTGGCTGCCGGACGCGCATTCGCAGGCGCCGAGCGGCATCAGCGCCATGCTCTCCGGCGTCGTGATCGAGGCGGGCCTCGTCGCGCTGCTGCGCGGCCTGTCGGCCCTCGCCGGGGTCCAAGCTTCGTGGGGCGAGCTGCTGCTCGTCTTCGGCGCCTTCAACATGCTGCTCGGCAACCTGATGGCCCTGCGCCAGACGCAGGTCAAGCGCCTGCTCGCCTACTCCAGCCTGAGCCACGTCGGCTACATGCTGCTCGGCCTCGGCATCGCGATCTACGCGCGCGAGGCGGCGGGCGCCGAGGGCGGGCTGTTCCACATGCTGACGCACGGCATGATGAAGGGCCTCGCCTTCCTCGCGGCGGGCGCGCTGCTCTACGCGCTGCACGCCTCGCTGGGCGACCACGGCCCGCTGACGATCTCGGACCTCAACGGCGCGGCGCAGAAGTACCCCTGGGCGGCGCTCGGCCTGAGCGTGGCCGTGCTCGGCCTGGGCGGGCTGCCGCCGCTGGCCGGTTTCATGTCGAAGTGGCAGATCTTCGTCGCCGGTTTCCAGACGCAGAACGGCTGGATCGAGGCGCTGGTCGTCTTCGCCGCGCTCAACAGCGTGTTGTCCCTGGCCTACTACGCGCCGCTGGTCAACGCGCTTTATCGCCAGAAGCCCTCCGACGCGGTGCAGGCGGGCAACCCGCTGCCGTCGCTGATGAACGTGCCCCTGGTCGCGCTCGGCCTGGCCGTCGTCGCGGTCGGCGTGTGGCCCAGCCTGCTCAACTGGCTCAGCGGCCCGGCGGGCCGTTCGCTGCTGGCCGCGTTCGGTTTCTAGGCGTTTGGATTGATGAGATGGAATTACGCGTGTTTTACAGGTGGTTGACAAGGGGGCGACATGGATGAATTTCTGCTGGCTCCGCCGGTAGCCTTCGCGATCTACGTCGTGCTGGTGGCGATCCTGTCCGGGTTTGGCCGCGTGCTGGCCGGGGCGGGCAGCGTGAGCGCCCACAAGACCAGCATCTACGCTGGCGGCGAGCCGGCGCCGACCCGTCCGGCTGCGCCCGGCTACCGGCCGTTCTTCGTCGTCGCGCTCTTTTTCGCCGTGCTGCACCTGGGCGTGCTCGTCGTGGGCAGCGGTGATCTGTCATCCGTCACAGGCATCTATCTCGTCGGCCTGATCCTCGCCCTCGTCGCGCTGATCGCGGGCTGAGGCGGGCCGGGATGGGCGCCGGTGCCCCCTACAGGAGACTGACATGACCCTCAATCTGGACAAACCCTGGCAGGGCGTGCTCGACCAGGTGAAAACCTGGGCGCGCGTCAACTCGCCCTGGGCCATTCACTTTAACAGCGGCTCGTGCAACGGCTGCGACATCGAGATCCTCGCCACGCTCACGCCGCGCTATGACCTGGAACGCTTCGGCGTCAAGCTGCAGGGCAGCCCGCGCCACGCGGACGTCTTGATCTGCACCGGCCCGGTCACGCGTCAGGCCCGCGAGCGCCTGATCCGCATCTACGAGCAGATGCCGGAGCCGAAGTTCGTCGTGGCCGTCGGCTCCTGCGCGCTGACGGGCGGCGCGTTCAAGGGCTGCTACAACATCTGCGGCGGCATCGACAAGGTGATCCCCGTCGATGCCTACGTGCCCGGCTGCCCGCCCCGCCCGGAGGCGATCATCG
>CAZGLU010000407.1:0-4048 GCA_964526095.1 uncultured Anaerolineaceae bacterium
GGGCGTTGGTGAGCCTGCTTCACGCCCCGGTCCGCCTGGGCGGAGGTTGAAGGGGCGTGAAGTCCCTTAAACGACAGTAAGGAGCAGCCCCACCAGGGGTTGCTCCACTTTCCCGATGAGACGGCTATGACAAAGTTTCAACGATATTTACTGAATAAGATCCTCTGGTTTGTGGTGGCGTTTTTCGTCGCGCTTGTCTTCAACTTCATCCTGCCGCGCCTGATCCCAGGCAACCCCGTCGATGTGATCGTCGGCCAGATGGGGGCCGGTGGGGGCGTCAGCGGTGAGGCGCTTCGACAGGTGCACGCACACTACATCGAGGAGTTCGGCCTGGACAAGCCGATGTGGCAGCAGTTCCTGGTCTACCTCGGCAACCTGGCCAGGGGCGATCTGGGCACGTCGTTCGCCCGCTCGCCGGCGCCCGTCCAGCAGTTGATCGGTGAGGCGCTGCCCTGGACGCTGGGCCTCCAACTGCCCGCGATCCTGATCGGCTGGACGCTGGGCAACTTATTGGGCGTCGTGGCGGCCTACAAACGGGGTTGGTTCGACCGCGTGCTGTTCCCCTCCTTTATGTTTACGTCAAGCATGCCGTACTACTGCCTCTCGATCCTGCTGCTGTACTTCCTGGCGGTGTACGCGGAGATCTTCCCGGCTGGGGGCGGCTACAGCTACGCGCTGCGGCCCGCCTGGACCTGGAGGTTTGTGAGCAGCGTGCTGGAGCATTACTGCCTCCCCTTCCTCTCGCTGGTGATCGTCTTCATTGGCGGGCAGGCCCTCGGTATGCGGGCGATGTCCATCTACGAGTTGGACGCGGACTATGTGCGCTTCTCGCGCAGCCTCGGCGTGTCCGACAACCGGATCATCGCCTACATCTTCCGCAACGCGATGCTGCCTCAGGTGACCGGGCTGGCGCTGTCGATCGGCACGCTCGTCAGCGGCGCGCTCATCACCGAGATCGTCTTCGGCTACCCCGGCATCGGCACGCTGCTCTTTACCTCGATCCGCCAGAGTGACTACCCGGTGATCCAGGGGGTCACGCTGCTGATCATGGTGGCGGTGCTGCTGGCGAACTTCTTCGTTGACATCGCCTACGGCTTCATTGACCCCAGGATACGCGCGCGGGCAGCCGGGGAACGGTGAGGGACCTATGACTGCGATTCCACAAGGACTCAGACAAGTTACCGGGGGCGTGGCCCCTGCGGCAGGGGTTGGGCGCACGATCGGGCGTTTTTTGGTGCGCAACCCCCGCTTTTCGTTCGGCTTGTGCCTGATCTTGCTGCTGTTGGCGTTTGGCTTTTTGGGGCCAGACATCTTCAACCGCCACGACCCGATGAAGTTCGTGGGTCTGCTCTATGACCCGCCCTCGTCGTCGGCCTGGCTGGGCACCGACAACTTCGGGCGTGACGTCTTCACACAGCTCATGTTCGGCACGCGTACGTCGATCCGCATCGGGCTGATCGCCGGCACGGTGGCGACGTTGCTCGGCGTCCTGATCGGCACGGTGGCAGGTTATGTCGGCGGCATGGTCGAGGAGATCCTGATGGCGTTCACCAACGTCGTGATCACCATCCCGTCGATCGTGATCCTGATCCTGCTCTCCATCGCCTTCAGCACGCGCACGGTGACGGGCATGGGCATCATCATCGGCATAACGGCCTGGCCGTGGACGGCGCGCGCGGTCCGCGCCCAGACCAGCAGCCTGCGTGCGCGCGAGCATGTCGACGTCGCGCGGCTGTCGGGCACGCGCACGCTGCCACTGATCATCTGGGAGATCATCCCCTACATGCTCTCCTACATCGTGATGGCGTTCGTGCTACAGCTCAACTCCGGCATTTTGCAGGAAGCCGCCCTGAGTATGTTGGGCCTGGGCATCGACCGGGGGATCTCGCTCGGCATTATGCTTCAGTGGGCGCTGTTGTGGGAATCGGTCCGCACGGGGGCGTGGTGGGCCTTTGTGCCGCCCACGCTGTTCCTGACGCTTATCGCCTTCTCGCTTCTGCTGTTGCAGTCGAGCATCGACGAAATCTTCAACCCCCGCCTGAGGAAAGCGTAATGGATCGGATCAGCGAGAGGTGCGAGCGTGAGAGTTGATAACGTAAAAGCATACTACGCAGTTGGCTCTGGCCCCGAAGTGCAGGCCGTTGACGGGGTGTCGTTTTCCATCCGCGAAGGGGAAGTCTTCGGGATCGTGGGGGAATCCGGCTGTGGCAAGTCCACGCTGGCCTCCGTGCTCTCGCTGACGTATAACCGCGATCTGCGCGTTAAGGGCGGCACGCTGGTGCTCGGTGAGCACAAACTGGAACTCGGCGGCAAGATGAAGATCCCGAAGGGCTGGCACGGCAAGAAGGTCGCGCTGCTGCCGCAGCGGGCGATGAACTCGCTCAACCCGACGGCGCGCATCCGGAACATCGTCGTGGACGTGGTGCGGGCGCACGACCCCTCGACCCGTCCGCAGGAGGCGGTGCAGCGCGCGCGGGAGCGCCTGGAGCAGCTTGGCCTGCCGACCCGCGTCATCGACAGCTACCCGCACCAACTGAGCGGCGGCATGCGTCAGCGCGTCGTGGCGGTGATCTCCACGCTGCTCAATCCCAACCTGTTGATCGCGGACGAGCCGACCTCGGCCCTGGATGTGTCCTCGCAGCGGCAGTTGGTGCTGCTGCTCCAGCAGCTTCTGGAGCGCCGTTTCATCACCCGCGTGGTGTACATCACGCACGACCTGCCGATGCTGAGCAACATCGCGGACCGCATCGCGGTCATGTACGCGGGCAAGATCGTCGAGATCAACACCACCGCCGAGATCGTCGAGAATCCGCGCCACCCGTATACGCGGGCGCTGCTGGAGTCCACGCTCGACCTGGACGAGCGCATCCGCGAGCGGCGCGTGGCGGGCATCCCCGGCGCCCCGCCGGACCTGCGTTGCCCGCCGCCCGGCTGCCGGTTTCACCCGCGTTGTTCCTACGTGATGGATGTGTGCTCCGAGCAGGAGCCGCCGGTCGTGGGCACTGCGGAGCGCTTCGCCGCGTGCTGGTGGGTGCAGCAGCAGGCCCAGTCTGAGTCTGCCCATGCCCAGGAGGTCGTACCATGACGTCGCACACAACGGGCGTGCCGCTGCTCGAAGCGCGGGAGTTGTCACGCTACTTCGGCCACGGTGACCACCTTGTGCGTGCTGTGGAGCGTGTGTCCTTCAGCATCCAGCCCGGCGAGATCCTGACCGTCGTCGGGGAGAGCGGCAGCGGGAAATCGACCCTGGCCCGGCTGCTCCTGCGCCTGCTGGATCCCACCAGCGGGCAGATCCTGTTGCACGGTCAGGACGTCACCGCGCTGCGCGGGCGGCGCAACCTGAAGGCCTACTGGCAGAAGGTGCAGGGCGCCTTTCAGGACTCATTTGCCGCCTTCAACCAGTTCTACAGCATCCGCCGCACGCTGGAGAAGTCGCTGAACGTGCTGGACCGGCGGCTGTCCAGCGCCGAGCGCACGGAGCGCATCGAGTCCGCGCTGCGCGAGGTCGGGCTGGACCCCGGCGACGTGCTGAAGAAGTGGCCGCACCAGCTTTCCGGCGGGCAGTTGCAGCGCATCATGATCGCGCGCGCGCTGGTGGTGGGGCCGGAGCTGTTGATCGCGGACGAGCCGACCAGCATGCTCGACGCCTCCCTGCGCGTCACGGTCCTGAACCTGCTGATGGACCTGCGCAAGCGGCACAACATGGGCATCATCTTCATCTGGCTCGACCTGGGCCAGGCGTATTACATCTGCGACCGGATCATGGTGATGTATCGCGGCGAGTGGGTTGAGCAGGGCACGGTCGATACGGTGCTGTCCAACCCGCAGCACGAATACACCCGCCGGCTGCTGGCCGACGTGCCGCGCCTGCGTCACAAATACGCCAAACCGCTTCCGGGCGATGCGCCTGTCCCGGACGAGTTGGTGCCGGAGATCGCCGCCAAGCCGCAGCCGGACGAGGGCAGCGCCCTGACGCCCTGAGCGCGGCGCCCGCACTGGGGTTGGACCGCGACCAGGCCGTCGGCGCCCTCGCCGCGGCGGGCATCGA
>CAZGLU010000408.1:0-259 GCA_964526095.1 uncultured Anaerolineaceae bacterium
CCGTTCCAGCCGTCCAGGTAGTCATCCCCTGCGCCGCCCCAGAGCGTATCGTCCCCGTCGCCACCGTCGAGATGGTCATCCCCGCTCTGACCTTCGAGGTGATCGTCGCCACCACCACCGAAAATGCTATCGTCGTCGTTGCCGCCGTACAGGCGATCGTTGCCGTCAGCGCCAACCTGGACCTCGCCGCAGGGATTGGGGTTCCCGCCAGAACCGTCGGAATCGCCGTAGATAGTGTCCTGGCCGTTGCTGCCGTGGA
>CAZGLU010000408.1:269-4046 GCA_964526095.1 uncultured Anaerolineaceae bacterium
CATGGCCCGCGCCACCCATGAGGGTGTCGTTCCCATCGTTACCACAGGCGATATCATCCCCCTCACCGCCGTCGATGGTGTCATCGCCGCTGCCGCCGTAGAGGCTGTCATGCCCCCGGCCGCCGATCAGGACGTCGTTCCCGGCGTCGCCCACCAGCACGTCGTCGCCGTCGCCGCCGTCGATGGTGTCATCGCCGCTGCCGCCGTCGATGATGTCATCGCCGTCGCCGCCGATCAGGATGTCCGGCCCGCCGAAGCCGTAAATGATGTCGTTCCCGCCGCCGCCGGTGATGTAGTTGTAGTAGTTGTTGCCGTAGATCAGCTCGTCACATTCCGTGCCGTGGTATTCGTCGTCATTGATGAGCTTGTCGTACTCGCCGGTGTAGTCGCTGCCGAGGAAGACGACGACGATCCAGCCGTCGCCACAGGGGTTCTCCACGATCATCGGCACCGGCTCCGGCGCCGTATCGGGGCGATGCTCGCCGCGTACGTCCAGCCAGCCGTTAACGCTGCGGCACAGCGGCGCGCCGGACGTGTCGTAGACGATGACGAACCAGTTGAACGTGCCCGGATGGTCTACGCCTGCGTCGACGCGGTACGAGATGCCACCCGGCTGAGCCGGGACGACGTCCCAGTACCCGGCCCACTCGAACGCCGGGCCGCCTTCGGTCTGCGTGAGCCGCACGTTGAAGATGATCAGCTCGCGGTGACCGGCGTTCGCAGGCTCGCCCTGCCACGAAAAGTTGATCCAATCACTGGAATGAAACCAGGATGGGCTCGCCGGTCCGGTCAACACGAGGGTGTCGCAGAACGGGAGCTGGGTTGCGTCGTTGAGGGATGTGGTCCCTCCCGGTTCCTGCGCGCCTGCCGGGGCCGCCGTGAGGACGAACTGTCCGGTGGCTACCAGCGCAACGACCATCAGGAACCGTAGCAGTTTATGGCTGAACTTCACTTTGCTTTACTCCGTCCGACTCATCACTCTGCCGAAGATACGCGCGGCTCAGGAGGCATGCGCGGAAGCATGAGATGGTGGCCCCCACTATCGCCGCACGCTTCACTATGGCAGATTAGAATTAAATTTGAATTAAAGGAAAATAGAGAGGCAATATAACCTTACGGGATGGGGCAGCACGAGGGGGATTCGGCGCTGCCCCATCCCGACGGGTGCGGATTGCGCTCAGTCCACGGCGGGCAGAAGGCCGTCCTCAGGCGGTAGGGGCGCGAATTCGTCATCCTCGACCGGGGTCGCGTCCAGCGTAGCCGGTCCGGGGGCATCCTCCGCCGGGAGCGTCCCTTCCGTCGCCGGGACGGGCGGCGGTCCGGCGGGGTCCACGAACCGCCCCGGCTCGACGTCGGGCGGGAGGATGACTTCCTGCCCGGACGCGAACGTGATCGTCGTGCCCTCGTCGCCGCGCGTGATGCGGATGCCGTGCTGCGTCCACGTCATCCGCTCGCCCTCGAAGGCGAACGGCCCGGTGATCAGGACCTCGCCGGGGGCCAGCACGTACGCCCCGAACAGCCGCGCGAACCACGCCAGCGAGACGGCCCCGCTGATCGCGCCGCTGTCGCCCAGGCCCTCGCCCGTGTCGGGGTTATAGAAGGCGCGGAAGGTGCCCTTCTCCGTGAGGCTGCGGACCTGGGCAGCCAGCACGCGCCGGAACAGCTCGACCGCCTCGGCACGGCGCCCGCGATCCAGGAGCGCCCACGCGAGCAGGGTGTTCCAGAACGGCCACACGCCGCCGCAGCCGTTTTGATGCGAGGGGTCGTAGGCCGGGTCGGTCGCGGGGCAGGCCGCCACCCCGTAGGGGCGCCAGTAGGCGTCGGGGTCGGTCAGCCGCGCGATGATCGATTCCGCCTGATCGTCGTCCAGCGCGTCGGTCCACAGCGGCACGAGCAGCGATTGATCCTCGCGCCGCAGGTCCACCGTGCTGACCTGCACGCTGTACACGCGGCTGAGGCCGTCGAACTTGAGGTAGCGCAGCTCGCGCCAGACGGTCGTGCTCGTCGCCACGCCGGTGTTGCGGTACCACGCAAAGCGCGCAGCCGGGATCTCCTCGTGTGCGGGCTGCCCGTCTCCGTTCACGCCCTCGATCGTGCAGCTCAGGGCGGGCTTGCGCGTCAGCCCGCCGATGGCCCGCAGGATCAGGCGGCTCGGCTGGGGCAGGGCGGTGCGCTCCTGGAGGGGCTGGTCGCCTTTGGCCTCGTAGATCACGTCCCCTGCCGGGGTGGTGTGCGTGTCGCGGTCGCGGTAGTGGAAGCCGCGCGTCTCCGGGTCCCACAGCGCCGCCAGATGCGCGGCCAGCGCGTCGTAGCGCGATTGGAGCGCGGCAACGTCCTCCGGGCGTTCGAGCAGCTCCGCGATCCGGATCAGCGAGCGGGCCTCGCGCACGAGGTATGCGGCCAGGTCAGGCGACTCGACGGTGCGGATGTCGAGGCCCTGCGCCCACCGCAGGTTGGTGGCGAAGATCGGGCTGTCCCCGAAGGCGCCCTGCGCCGGTTGCGTCCATTCCGGCAGCCCGTCGCCGTCGCGATCCATGTCCGGCGCGAACCAGCGGTCGAAGAACGCGCGCAGCGCCGGGAACGTGTCGGCCAGCAGGCCCCGGTCGTGGGTGTAGTGGTAGACGGTGAGGGCGAGCGTCGCAAGCAGCGGCGGCGCGAGGACGTTGGTGCGCTGCCCGTCGAAGCCGGGGCGCGCGTCGATCCAGCCGTCCTGGTGCTGCACGGCGACGAAGTTGCGCACGAGGCCCGCGGCCATCTCCGGCGCGGCCAGGGCGACGGTCGGCGCGATCAGCAGCGCCTCCGGCACGGACTGGCCGCCCCACGCTGCGCCGAAGCCTGCGGCGTGCGTGCCGCGCGGGGCGTACCCGTCGGCGGGGCGGCGCGCGCTGACGAAGGACGGGTGCGGCAGGCTGCCCGTCGCGCCGAGGAAGGCGCGCAGGACCATCTGCTGGCTCCAGGCGAGCGCGGCGTCCCAATCGGCGTGGCCGGTGGCGATCTGCGGCTGGGCGCGATCGCGGCGCTCGATGGCGGCGTAGTGCGCCTCCCAACTCGCCTGCGCCAGCCACTTGTGGGCCAGCAGCAGGCTTTCGTCGCGGGTGGGGCGGCTGCCGAGCGCCCAACGCACCGTGACCGGCTCGCCGGGCGCCAGGGTCAGGCTGCGGGTCAGGCGCGGGCGCGTGCTGGTGCCCGCCGCGCCTTCGAGCAGCAGCACCGGCTCCAGGCCGTTCAGGCGCCCCAGTTGCAGGGCGCTCTGGCCGTTGGCGAGCGAGAGGAACAACATCTGCACGCTGGTGTTGTTCAACGTGGCGACCTGCGCCAACAGGTCAAGCTGGACCGTCGCCGCCTCGGCCCCGGTGTTGCGGCACACGAAGCGCCCGCCGACAACCTGCGATTCCATCGCCCAGAAGTCGATCTCGACCTGCACCGCCGGGGTGAGGGCGGCGCGCAGGCGCAGCAGGTCCGGCGCGAAGCTCACCAGCACCGGCGGCTGGCTGTAGCCCTGCGCCTCGTACACCTGTCGCCGCCCGACGTGCCAGACCGGGACGATGCGTGCCAGCCCGACGCGCCCGCCGTAGCGCGTCTCCAGGGCCAGGGCGGGCTTGTCCGGCGTGCCGAGGCTGAGCTGCCAGATCTGGTCGTCGGAGGGGTCCGTGCGCCCTGACCGCGCATCAGCCGCGATGCGGGGCGCCATGGGGTCGCCCGCCGTGAGGGTCCATTCGCGCATGTTCGTCACTCTCCTCGAAGGCCGGTTCTGCTTTAAACCATAATACGGATCAG
>CAZGLU010000409.1:0-1085 GCA_964526095.1 uncultured Anaerolineaceae bacterium
CGTCCTGCTCACGATGTTCGTGCCGCTGCTGATCTACTTCTCCTTCCGCAACCGGTCGGAATATGTGGCCTTCCACGCGCTGCAAGCGTTCGCGCTGCAACTGGCCGGGACGGTCGGGTGGCTGTCGCTGATGGTGGTGGGCACGGTCGTCTGGGTGGCGCTGCTGATCCTGTCGGCGCTGTTGATCCTGGTGCTCGTCGGACTGATCTTGCTGCCGATCGTCGCGCTGCTCGGCCCGGTGTTCTTCCTGGCGTCGCTGGCGCTGCCGCTGGGCATGGTGATCTACTCCGTGATCGCCGCCGTCGAGACGTGGAACGGCCGGGACTACCGCTACCCCTACATCGCGCGGTGGGTCGAAAGCCAGAGCTACGTGCGCACGACGTAGGCGCCCTGCACACATCACCGTGACATTTCCGCGCCCCCGGCCAGCCGCCGGGGGCGTATTGTTGTGGCTGATCGGCGGCGTCTGTGTTAATCTTCCCCCCACTTACCAGGCAGGCTCCACGCCTCAGGCGGCCGCCGGCGAGCCGCCTGACCATCACACACTGCGCACGGGGAAGACATATGTTGAAGACACACAACTGCGGCGAGCTACGCGCCGAAGACGCAGGCAAAACCGTTACACTCGCGGGTTGGGTCCACCGCTGGCGCGACCAGGGTGGGCTGGTGTTCCTGGATCTGCGCGACCGCTGGGGCATCACGCAGGTCACGATCGACCAGCAGTCCGCGCCAGCGATTCACGCGCGGGCACGTGAGGTCCGCTCGGAGTGGGTGATCCAGGTGACGGGCGAAGTGGCGCGGCGTCCGGCGGGCATGGAGAACCCGGACCTGCCCACGGGCGAGATTGAGGTGCACGGGACGGACCTGGTCGTGCTGAACCGGGCGAAGACCCCGCCGTTTTACATCAACAAGGACGAGAAGGTGGAGGAGGCGCTGCGTATGCGCTATCGCTACCTCGACCTGCGGCGCCCGTCGATGCAGCGCAACCTGGTCCTGCGGCATAACGTGATCCGGTTCATTCGCAACTACCTGTCGGACCGGGGTTTCGTGGAGATCGAGTGGGCGTTCGTGTGCGGGTGGGGTGC
>CAZGLU010000409.1:1095-4023 GCA_964526095.1 uncultured Anaerolineaceae bacterium
ATCGTTCGCAATGAGCAGAGGAGAAAAGATGCGCCTGCGCGGTTTTGGCGTGACGCCGGGGCGTTTGCCTGCCGGCGCGTTGAACAGAATCACCGATGTCCCCGGCGTGCTCGTCGGGCACACGACTCTGATCAAGGGGGAAGGGGCGCTGCACCAGGGCGTCGGGCCGATCCGCACCGGCGTGACGGCCATCCTGCCGCACGGGGGTAACCTGTACCGCGACAAGGTTGCGGCTGGCGCGTGCAGCATTAACGGCTTCGGCAAGGCGGCTGGCCTGGCGCAGATCCGCGAGCGCGGCACGATCGAGACGCCGATCCTGTTCAAGACGACTCCGGAGGGCGCGCGGGACTACCTGGTGCCGAGCCGGTTGCACCCCGGCAAGTTCTACGCGCTGCCGCAAAGCCCGCAGCAACTCAAGCAATTGTTGATGGTGGCCGGTTACGAGCGGTATTTCCAGATCGCGCGCTGCTTCCGCGACGAGGATCAGCGCGGCGACCGCCAGCCGGAGTTCACCCAGTTGGACCTGGAGATGAGCTTCGTCACGCGCGAGGACGTGATGGACCTCATCGAGGACATGATGACGCACATCGTGGAGGACGTGGCCGGGCTGGAGTTGGTGCACAAGCCGTTCCCGCGTTTGAGCCATGAGGAGGCGCTGCGCCGTTACGGCACGGACAAGCCCGACCTACGCTATGGCCTTGAGATCGAGGACGTCAGCGATATCGCGGGCGAGACGGAGTTCCGCGTTTTCGCGGAGAACGTGCGCCAGGGGAACCCCGTGCGCGGCATCCGCGCGCCCGGCCTGGGGACATACAGCCGCCGCGAACTGACGGAGCTGGAGGACCTGGCGAAGGCTGCCGGGGCGAAGGGCATGGCGTGGATGGTGGTCGAGTCCGGCGGTGAAACGCCGGTGCGCTCGCCCATCGCGAAGTTCTTCAGCGCCGAGCAGTTGAACGCGCTGATCGCGCGGATGGGGGCGCAGCCCGGCGACCTGCTGCTGTTCGTGTCGGACACGGCGCCGGTCGTGGCCGAGGCGCTCGACGCACTGCGGCGCGAGCTGGCCGAGCGACTGAACCTGACCGACCCCCGCAAGCTCGCGTTCTGCTGGATCATCGATTTCCCGCTGTTCGAGTGGAACGAGGACGAGCAGCGTTGGGACCCCAGCCATCACCTGTTCACCGCGCCGATGTGGGACGACGTGGCGTTGCTCGACACGGACCCCGGCAAGGTGCGCGGGCAGCAGTACGACCTGGCGTGTAACGGCTACGAGATCGCGGGCGGCAGCATCCGTATCCACGACCGCGCGATCCAGGAGAAGATCTTCGGGCTGATCGGGCTGGATCTGGACGTGGCGCGCGAGCGCTTCGGGCACATGCTGGAGGCGTTCGAGTATGGGACGCCGCCGCACGGTGGGATCGCGCCGGGGATCGACCGGCTGGTGATGCTGCTGGCGGGCGAGCCGAACATCCGCGAGGTGATCGCCTTCCCGAAGACGCAGCAGGCGGCGGACCTGATGGCGGGCGCCCCCTCCACCGCCGACCCGGAGCAATTGAAGGAACTGCACATCGGCCTGTTGAACGAGCGCGGGTGACCACGCCGGGTCGCAGTAACCGGCGTGAGTGTTTCCCGCCTGCGCGGACCGGGTATATACTCGCCGTAGGACCTGATTGGGGAAGGAGCAGCACGGATGGCGCAGGAGAATACCGGCATCAAAGCGGTGGACAGCCTGTCCTCGAACGAGTTCCGCGTGGAGTTGGACGGCGTCGAGGCGACGGGGATCTTCGCCGTGCGCGGGATGACGCTCTACCGCGCCGACGACGTGAAGCAGGTGTCACGGGCGCCGCTGGTGATCTCGAAGATGGTCCAGCAGGACCCGGACCTGCCGTTCAACCGCTGGACGCGCGAGACGCTCGCCAACCCCGGCAAGCCGGTCACGCGGTCGCTGGCAGTGGTGGCGGTGGATGACGGGGTCGAGGTGCGCCGGTGGATATACCGCGACGCCTGGATCAGCGACATCACCCTGTCCGACTTTGACATGGCGCGGGATGAACTGGTCGAGGAACGGCTGACGGTGCAGTACAGCCGGGTTGAGGAGCACTGGCCGGAGCGATAGGGCGATAAATGGGGCGATGCGAGGTCGCCCCGGTGGATGCGCAAACGGCGGCGCGCGGTCGGCCCTAGAGCAGCAGCATGACGATCGACGCGCCGCCAACCAACTCCGCCAGCCCGATCCCGGTCGCGACGGCGATCGCGGTCGGGCCGGGGGCGCGGTCCATGGCCTTCGGGCTGTAGCGTTCCCACGTCTCAGAGCCGAGCAGCATACTGACCGGCAGCGCGATGATCAGGGCGGCGAAGGCCATCAAGCCGCCGCTGGTCGTTTCGTCCAGATAGCGCGCGCCCAGGAAGAAGATGCCGAAGAACAGGCCGAACAGCCCCACGCCGAGCAGGAAGGCGCGGCCTACGTGCTGGCGCAGGTCGGTCAGGAGCGGAGCGTTGTCCAGGTAGGGCAGCGCCATGACGATCCACCCGGCCAGCGCGAGGGTCGTCCCTGCCGCGCTCACCAGCACACCCAACCACGAATACCCGCTCATCGACCGTCCCTTTTCACCCGGCACCACGCGCTGACGGGGCGCAGGCTTGCGCTGCGCCCGTGTGTATTACTCCGGGCGGCGGCTGGCGGTTCAATCAATAAGGTCGATCAGGCGGCCTGTCACGCCGGGTTGCGCCCGGCTGAGAGGTAGCCCGGAAGCCCGGTTTGATGCTATGATTGGGGCAGCACATCTGCCACCGGAGGAGCGTTTCACCACATGGCAACCAACGCGACAACCTGGTTCTACCGCGAGCCGGAACACCGCGCCTATTTCATCGAAGAACGAGTCAACCACACGTTTTGGAGCAACCGCATCTTCGGCCTGTACCTGGACTGCG
>CAZGLU010000410.1:0-4022 GCA_964526095.1 uncultured Anaerolineaceae bacterium
CCCCCCCCCCCTAGCCTACACTCTTTCCCTACACGACGCTCTTCCGATCTAGGTAGCTCACGTCGGCCAGGTAGGCGTCCTTGAAGCTTCGCGCGACCTGGAGGGCGCGCTGCTGCTGTTCGAGCGGGCTGAGGTGTTCGGCGTCTGGCGCGATGGTGGTCAGGTCTGGCTCGTCCATCGGCGCCACATACGTGACGGTGACGGCATGGCGCGGTGTTTGGCCGCGCGCCGGGCCCCTATCTTGGCTGCGGCGCATGACCTTGTCTTGGAGCAGGCGATCACGAGCGGCTACGGCGGCGCTCCCCGAGTGTGCGATGGCAAAAGGTCGTGATGTTAACATGCTCATCTTCTCGCAATAATTTAGACGTGTGCCGAAGATATAGATCACAGGACCTGGTCTGCCCCCCAAGACACACCCGGCTTGCCTGCCGTAGCCGATGCCTACCTGCTCCACAAGGCACGCACTGGCCGCGTTAGATTGATGGCGTCGTAGCTGGTTCCCACCCCGCGTGGATACCGCTATCAGGTTGTGTGCCCGGCTGGAACTAAACGGAATTCCAACCTTACACGAATTATCCGATTTTTAGCTTGGCTTGTCAACCTATTCTAAGTCAGATGCCAACTGTGCTAATTGGAACGATAGTTCTATAATACTTCCGTTACTATTGTTAAGGGGCTTACAGGCGATAAAATACCGGGTGGGCGCGGCTCCCTGCATACCTTACAGGCTCGTAAGGTTCCGACCTAACCCGGCGGTGAGATGCTGCGTGGCTCCGGCTGTGTGCTGCGTGTATAATGGGCCGGGCGTGGCGAATGTGCGAGAGGAGCGAACATGGTCGTGCTGTCCGTAGCGTCCTACCGGGCAACGGAACTGGTAGACATCACCGACGCGGTTCAGAACGTTGTGCGCGAACAAGGATATACGGACGGCGTATTGTTCCTGTTCTGCCCGCACACCACCGCCGGTTTGACGCTGAACGAGAACTGGGACCCGGACGTGCAGCGTGATGTACTGCTCACGATGAACGACCGGATTGCGCCGCCTGACTCGCGTCACCGGCACGTCGAGGGCAATTCTCCGGCGCACGTCAAGACGTCGCTGTTCGGCTCCAGCCAGCTCGCGTTCGTGGAGGGCGGCACGCTGCAACTGGGGCAGTGGCAGGGCATTTACCTGGCGGAGTTCGACGGGCCGCGCCGCCGGAAGGTGTGGCTGAAGTTCCTGGCCGAGTAACGCGTTGTTAGAAAGCGGAGGAGTGTTACGTGCACCTGTTATTGATCCGCCACGGACAGAGCTATGTGAACCTGGACGACTGGACCGAGGGCTACATCGACACGGGGCTGACCCCGCTGGGGCAGCGGCAGGCGGAGAGCCTGGCGAAGTGGCTGGCGGAGAACCTCGACCTGGCCGCGCTGTACTCCAGCACGATGGCGCGCACGCTTGAAACGGCGGCGTATATTTCCCAGGCCAGCGGCCTGCCCACGATCACGGATGACCGCCTGCGCGAGTTCGGCAACTGCTATGCGACCGGCGAGCCGGTGCCCCCAGAGGCGATGCCGGTGCAGTACGCCGAGTTTTGGGGCACGGAGCGCCCGTTCCAGTGCATCAGCGACAAAGGCGAAAGCTGGATGCTGTTCCGCGTGCGCGTGGGGGCATTTTTGGACGACGTACTGGCCAAGTACGGCGACGCGCCGCCGGAGAAGGCCGTCGCCGTGGTCTGTCATGGCGGTGTGATCGACGCCATGTTTGACACGATCTTCAACATCGGGCCGGAGCGCCGTGTGGAGATCTGGACGCACAATACCGGCATCGTGCACTGGGAATACCGCCCGGATACCACGCGCGAAAAATGGCGGCTGCACGCGCACGGGCTGGTGCATCACCTGACGGAAGGTCCCGACGAGTGGCTCGGCTCGTCACCGATCCTGCGCGACGCGGGCCGCCCGACCACGCCAATCCCCGGCTCACCGGATTAGGATCGCCCCCTTACGTCGCAGCCTTCCTGACAATGGGTGGGCCATTTTGTGCCGTTGTTTGTCAGTGGAGGTTGACCCATGTCAATACGACGCTCGTTCAAGGTGCTCGTCTTGATGCTGGCCGTGCTGGGCGGCAGCCTCGCGCAGGCGGCCCCGTTCCCGGCGCTTGCGCAAGGCGGCGCGATCACCTATGAGAGCCAGCCGGACGAAGTCGCGCTGTACCTCAGCGACATCGCCTTCGTGCGCGATCGCGTCACACTACCCGCCGCGCAGGACACGCGCGTGTACCTGCCGCCCGGCACATACCCCGGCACGCTGATCCTGACGGAGGACGGGGCGCGGGTCCACAGCTACCGGCTGACGCCGCTGGCCGAAGCCGCCCCACTCAGCCCGGCGGGGGCGGTGATCCCTGCTGGCACCGTGTACGTCCTGACGTGGGACCCCGTGACGGCCACGGGGCAGACGGGCACGCGCGAGATCGTGCTGGAATACCTGCTGCACGGCGCAAGCTGGACCCCGCTGTACGACATGCGCCTGGTTGGGGACGAAGGCGTGGAGCTGGCCCTGTACGCCGAGATCCGGAACAACGCCGTGACGCTGGACGAGGCGGCGGTGTACCTGGTGGCAGGCCGGGTGGACCTGAGCCAGCAGGTCGATCATGTGACGGCGATCACGATGAACCAGTACGTGGTCGGCTACGAGCAGCAGCCGGTCGCCCTGCCCGCGCCCACAGTCGGGACGTTGGATATGCAGCACGTCTACCCGCTGGAGAGCCTGACTGCGCAGCCGGGCGACATCGTGTACGCCAACCTGGTGGACGCGGCGCTCGACGCCCGGCGCCTGTACGTCTGGAACGCGGCCACGCAGCAGGAAACCGACGTGATCTACAAAGTGACGAACAGCGCGGACGTCCCGTTCGCGGAAGGCGTGGTGCGCGTCTACGAGGATAACCTGTTCCTGGGCAGCGACTTCATCGAGACGACGCCGGTGGGCAGCGAGGGCAGCGTGACCGTGGGGACGCTGCCGGATGTGCGCGTCAGCCGCCGCGCGAGCGCGCAGTACATGTCGACGGGGCGGGGCTACTACCTGCACGACGTCACGCTTGAGGTGAGCAACTACGGGCAGGCGGCGCTCGACCTGACGATCCTCGACGATTGGGACGAGGACGCATGGGGGTTCAGGTTCTCGGAGGAGCCGGTGTTCCAACCGGATAACCTGCTGCGGTGGGAGGTCAATATCCCGGCAGGGGAGACGCTGACGATCACGTACTCGTTCCGGACTGAGAGCTAGATTCGTCCACGCCCGCCAGATATGCAGCGGCGGCAAGCAGCCATTCCTCGGCATCCGGCCACTGGCGGGCGCGACGCTGGCCGGGCGCCAGGGCCGTGTCCGCCAGATCGAGCAGCATGAACAGGTCGACCGCCCCGAAAAAGGCCGCGATCGGGATGGCCTGGTTCAGGAACTTGTAGGCGCGCAGTAACTCGCCTGCCGCCAGCCACTCGCGCGCCACGGATGCATACAGGTCGAGCAGGTCCGGCGCGTAAGCCTCCAACTCGGCGGGGGCCAGGTCGAGCACGGCGGCGGCAGCGGCGGCGCTGTTCTCGACGTGCCCCTGCTGCGCATAGGCGATCGCCAGCACCAGGTAGGCGTGCTCCCGCCCGTAGATCGTAGCGGCCGCCGGCCATGGCTCGAAGCGAGGACGCGGGAAGCCCCGGTCGAGCGCCTGCTCCAGCACGGGGATCGCCTCCGCGATCGCGCCCAACTCAAGCAGGAGGTTGCCGAGTCCCACATAGGCCGGGCCGTAATCCGGGTCGAGGCGGATCGCGTCCTCGAAGGTTGCGAGCGCAGCCGGGGCGTAGTCCGGGACGAGCGCCAGGACCTGCGCGAAGTTGTGCAGCACGGGCGCGCTGGGCGCCGCCTCCGAGGCGGCCTGAAACGCATCGAGCACAGTGGTGTAGGTGGGGTCCCCGGCGTCGAGCACGGCACTGCCGGGGTGGGTGGCGGCGTAGACGAGGTCGGGATCCAGCGTGATGGCGGCGATCAAAGCT
>CAZGLU010000411.1:0-4014 GCA_964526095.1 uncultured Anaerolineaceae bacterium
ACCCTATCCTACACTCTTTCCCTACACGACGCTCTTCCGATCTGGCCGCTGGCCCACACCCCCTACTGGACCGCCATCGAGGACGCGCTCTACGACGCCAACCCGCTGCCCGCCCTGTTCCGCGACCGGATGGAGGTCGCACAGGCCAGCCCGGACCCCGTCGCCGTGCCGCTGCCGGTGCCGGGCCTGCGGCGCCTCGTCGCCCCGATCGTCGCGGGCAAGATGGGGCGCGGCTTCCTGTCGCTGGTGTTCGAGGAAGACCAGAGCTACGACGCGCTGGACGTGGCGCTCGCGCGGCATGGCGCGGCGGTCTGCGCGCTGGAGATGGCGAAGGAGAAGGCCATCCGCGAGGCGCAGAAGCGCGTGCAGGGCAACGTGCTGGAGCAGTTCCTCGGCGGCATCATCAGCGAGAACGAGGCGCTGCTGCGGCTCACGCGGCTCGGCTACCAGCCGGAGCAGGAGTACACCACGCTCTACATCGGCGGCCTGCGCGAGAACACGCCCTCCGCACGGCAGATCGAGGCGCTGTGCAACGAGCAGGCCAGCGCGCTCGGCTTCGGGGCGCTCGTCCAGCCCTACGGCAGCGAGGTGATCGTCTTCGTGGAGGGCGATGAGAGCGTCGCGCGGGACCTGGCCCTCGCCGTGCAGGGGCGCATCACCGAGCGCTACCACGCCGAGGCCGCGGTCGGCATGGGCCAGCCCGCCAGCGAGCTGCGCGCCTGGCGCGAGAGCTTCCAGCAGGCCGTCGCCGCCTACCGCACCGCGCAGCAGTGGAAGCTGACCACGCCGCTCGCCTTTTGGGAAATGGGCGTCTACCGGCTGCTGTCGCTGCTGGCCGGGTCGCCGGAGCTGCGCAAGTTTTATTACGAAACGCTGGGCGAGCTGGCCGAGAACAGCGCCCACAACCACGAATTTGTGACCACGCTTGAGGCGTTCTTCGAGGAACACGGCAACCTGACGCGCACCGCCAAGCGCCTGCACGTCCACCGCAACACGCTGCTGTACCGCATGGACCGCATCAAGGAGATCAGCGGCCTGGACCTCGACAACCCGGAGACGCGGCTGGCGGTCCACCTCGCGCTGCGCATCCGCCGGATCCTGTAGAGGGGCAGGTAGGGGAAGTTTTACAACCCGCCCGGTCCGTCCGCGCATCCGAATGGATAAGTTGCAGAGCATTAAGTCCCCTGTCCCCCGACCCCTTGCGCAAACTGGCGCCGAGGGGAGGCGAACCGGCAGGCCCTTCCCGCGTTTTGGGGGAAGGATCTAGGATGGGGGCACATGCGCGATCAGCCACCAGGCCGCCGCGCCCCACCCCCGAACGCCGCCCCTAAGAGTTGGCTCAGGATTAACGCCGATGTTATGATGAGCGCGGGCGCGCCGGGCCTTTACTCCCTCATGCCCGGACGTTCCAGGAGGCCGTAATGCAGCGATTTCGGGTATGGTGGAACAGCTTTAAGACGGTGGCGCTGCTGCTGTCGTTTACGCTGAATATGTTCCTTTTGATCGTGGTGCTGCTGCTGCTGATGCAGATCTTCCAGATCAAGAACGGGCTCCTTGAGCCGTTGGTCGACGGGCTGCACGCCAGCTTCGTCGGGCTGGACGAGGCCGTGATCCGCCGGTCGGTCCCCGTCGAGGACAGCATCCCGGTGGTGTTCACGCTGCCGGTGGGCGAGACGACCGACGTCGTGCTGGTCGAGGACGTGCCGCTGGTCGCCAACGCCACCTTCACGCTGCCCGGCGGCGGGGGCGTGATCAACGGGCGCGTGGACCTCGTGCTGCCGCAGAACATGGTGCTGCCGGTCCGGCTCAACATGAACGTGCCGGTCAACGCCGACGTGCCGGTTAACCTGGAGGTCCCGGTCGAAATCCCGTTGAGCGAAACGGAGCTGCACGAGCCGTTCGTGTACCTGCGGAGCCTGTTGGAGCCGTACGTGCGCGTGCTGGACCACCTGCCGGATGACTGGGCGGACGCGCCGGACTTCGTGATCAACCTCCTGCAAGGCGACGGCGTCGATCTGCTGGCCCCCACGCGGGACAGCGCCGACCCGTGGCCGCCGCGCCGCCCGGCCCCGAACCTCGACCAGCTCCCCGGCGGGGCCGAAGCCGCCGCGCCGCCGGTCGAGGCACCGCTGCCCGAAGCGGACGAGGTTACAACGCGCGGGGCGATCCCCACCGCGACCTTCACGCCATACCCGGCCCTCACGCCGGAATCGTAAGGGGAACGATAGCTGCCATGACCACACCGCAGATCGATCCGGCCCCGGAGCAGGTGGCCGTTTGCGACTATGAAGGCTCTACGTACCGCACCGACTTCTGGGAGGGCCAGGGCCGCGAGTACGAGGACCTGGCCGAACGGGCGGCGCTGCGCCGCCTGCTGCCCGCACACGGGCGGCGGGTCGTCCACCTGGGCGCCGGCTTCGGGCGCATGACGAACGAGTTGGGCGGCTACGACCAGATCATCGTGCTGGACTACTCGCGCACGCTGCTGCGCGAGGCACAGGCCCGGCTCGGCACCGGCGGGCCTTACGTTTACGTCGCCGCGGACATCTACCGCCTGCCGCTGGCGCCGGGAAGCTGTGACGCGGCGGTGATGGAGCGCGTGATCCACCACATGGCCGACGTACCGGCGGCGCTGCGCCAGATCCGCGCCGTGCTCGCGCCGGGCGCGCCCTTCGTGCTGGAGTATGCCAACAAGCGCAACCTGAAGGCGCTGCTGCGCTACCGGCTGGGCCGCCAGACGTGGGACCCCCACGACGAGGCGCCGGTCGAGTTCGTGCCGCTGAACTTCGACTTTCACCCGGACTACATGGCGCGCGAGCTGGCCGCGGCGGGCTTCACCACCGAGCGGCGGCTGGCAGTGTCCTACTTCCGGCTCGGCGTGCTCAAGCGGTGGGTGCCGACGGGGCTGCTCGTCGCGCTCGACCGCCTGCTCCAGCCGACCGGGGCCGCCGCGCCGTATTCGCCCAGCGTGTTTACCCTGAACCGCGCCGTGGGAGAGACACCCCCGGCGGCGCTCGACGGCCCGTTGTTCCGCTGCCCGACCTGTGGCGGCGCCCTGCGTGACGAGGGCGAGCGACTGCGGTGCGAGGCGTGCGGCGCGGCGTGGGCGGTTCAGGACGGCATCTATGATTTCAAGGCGCCCGTATAGCGGCGCCCGGTCGCACCCAAAGGGAGGGAACAAATGGCAGAGACGGCTCGGACGCAGCAGGGGCTTTACTTCGAGGAGTTCGAGGAGGGCCTGACGATCCAGACACGCGGCCGCACGATCAGCGAGGCCGACATCGTGAACTTCGCGGGGCTGTCGGGCGACTACAACCCGATGCACACCGACGCGGAATACGCCAAGCGCACGCAGTTCGGGCAGCGCGTCGCGCACGGGCTACTCGGCCTGTCGGTCGCCAGCGGGCTGGCGTACCAGATGGGCTTTCTAGAGGGCACGGTGCTGGCCTTCACCGGCATGGACTGGAAGTTCCGCGCGCCGATCGTCATCGGGGACACGATCCACGTCGAAGTTTCCGTGGCCAAGCGCCGCGAGATGAAGGCCCTCGGCGGCGGCTTCGTCACCTTCGACGTGCAGATCCGCAAGCAGGACGGCACCGTCGCGCAGAAGGGCGAGTGGACGGTGCTCGTCGCCAGCCGCGCGGCGCAGGCCGGTTGAGGCGGGCGCCCTCGGCCCCTCATGAGATCGGGTATAATGCAGGTACAGTTTTCGCCGTCCGCCGCTGGCTGCACGCTCGCGACGGACGACGTGGCACACGTCGCCGCATCGTCAGTGAGTGGTGAGAGTAACGGGTATGGCAGATCAGCAGCGTAACGACCTGAACCCACCCGCCGGGCCGCCTGAGCCGGATGGCCGGACGGATGAAAACGCCCCGGCGGACAGCCCGCCGGTCGAGGGCGGTGGGTGGCACGAGCCGCCGCCACCCGAAGGCACCACCCGCCCGGTCGTGTACGAGCAGTGGTTCGTGCCGAATCAGGCTGCGCCGCTGCGGGCCGAGGTAACCACAGCCACGC
>CAZGLU010000412.1:0-4010 GCA_964526095.1 uncultured Anaerolineaceae bacterium
GAGCGTGGCGGCACCGGGAACGCCCCGCCCTGCGGCGCGACACGCTGCGTCGCCGACGGCACCGGCGTATGCACCGGCACGCCTCCACCGGCGCGCGCCTGCTGGTAGGTCGGGTAATAGGGATGCTCGCGCTGCTCGGCCATCAGGTCGCGGATCTGGGGGCGCGTGAGCGGGCCGCGCAGGTAGCTCATCGCCCAGCGGGTATGCATCGCGATCGGCCCGCCGCTGTCGTGGATGTTGTGCATCACGAACACACGCGGATCGATGCTGCTCAGCAGCCGGTCGATGCTGTCGACGCTCAGGTGATCGTTCGCGCCGACCGCCGCCTCCAGCCCGGTCAGCACGCGGTTCTTGTCGTTCTCGGTTTGCAGCTTGCCGATGAACCACGTGCCCGCGTTCGAGAGGCCCTTGTAGTCGATGTCGCCGGGGTTCTGCGTCGCCAGGATCATCCCCAGCCCGAAGGCACGGGCCTGCTTCAGCAGCCGCAGGATCGGCGCCTTCGTCGGCGGGTTGTACGGGTGCGGCGGGAAGTAGCCGAACACCTCGTCAAAGTACAGGAGTGCGCGCAGGCTGGTCGTGCCGCTCAGCGTACGCATCCAGGCCAGCACGTTTTCCAGCAGCAGCGTCACCATGAACATGCGCTCGGCGTCGTTCAGGTGCGCCACGTAAAAGATGCTGACGCGCGGCTTGCCCTCCGGCGTGTACAGCAGGTTCTGAATGTCCAGCGGCTCGCCTTGCAGCCAGCTCTGGAAGCTGGGTGCGGCCATGATGTTGTTCAGCTCCATCGCCAGCCCGAAGCGGTCCTTTTCCGGGAAGAACGTGTCGATGTCGAACACGCCCAGCTTGGTGAAGGGCGGCCGCTGCACCTGGAGGATCACGTCCTCCAGCGTCAGGTCGCGGCCCTCGCGCCATGCCGCCTCGAAGATGTTGGCGATCAGGATGTGCTCGCGGTCCTTCAGCGGATCGGCGCTCTTGCCGATCAGCGCCAGCAGCGCCGTGACGATGCCGTTGATGCGCTCGCGGTGCAGTTCCTCGTCGCTGTGGAAGCCGTCGCGCGGGGCGTGCATCGCGTCGAGGATGCTGATCGGCATGCCTGCGTCCGAGCCGGGGGTATAGATCGTGAAGCGGGCGTTGTTCTTGAACGTCGCCACGCGCTCCGGCCCGATCCCCCAACTGGCGAGGCCGTCGCGCCACTGCTGCGCCACTTCCTCGGCGTACTCGTCCGGCTCCAAACCGGCGCGGCGCGCGTCGTCCACGTTAACCCACGGCGCGAACTGTTCGGGCTTCAGGTCCGGGAAGGCCAGCAGCAGGTTGGTGATGTCGCCCTTCGGGTCGATGACGATCGAGGGGATGTTGTCCATCACGGCCTCTTCGAGCAGCGTGACGCACAGCCCCGTTTTGCCGCTGCCCGTCATGCCGACGACGACGGCATGTGTGGTCAGATCGCGCGAGTCGTAATACACCACCTCGTCCACCAAGCGCCGGGTGGTGGGATCAAAGCGGCGGCCCAGGTAAAACGTCGTGGGGGCTTCAATAAATGGCATAGCAGTCCTGCCTCACCGCGCACGCGGTTGGTGAATTTACGTGACGAACGGTGACAATATTAGCACAGATTTTCTAGCAAGAGAAACAATGGCGCGCGGCTAGCGGTCTTCCGTCACCAGCTCCGGCGCGGTGCGCAGGTCCGCGAAGGCGCGGGGCGCGGGGGTCGCCTGCATGTGCGCCACGATCAGGCGGGCGCAGTCCTCAGGCGTGTGAAGCGAGGTGTCGATCTCGAAGTCGTACCGGCAACCGGCGTGCACCATGTCGAACTGGGCGCGCACCTGGCCGATGGTCCGGTCGCGCCGGGCGCGCTCGCGCTCCTCGACCACGGCGAGCGGGCAGCGCACCCCGACGAACCAGACACGGTGCTCCGCGTACAGCGCCGCCATGTCGTCCAGCCAGCGCCGGTCGAGCAGCACATGGTCCACGATCACATGCAGCCCCGCCTCGGCATAGGCGCCCACCGCGCGGTGCAGCGCCGCCATCAGGTCGTGCCCCAGCGGACCGGGCCGGATCGCCGTGAGCTCCCCCCCGGCATACTCGTATTCAAACACACGCCCCCACAGGGGCGGGACCAGGTATTGCGGCGGCAGCATGAACACCGCCTGGTCGATCCCGGCGAGCACGTAAGGCTCGTCGAGCTGCCTTTGAAGTGCCTTGGCGACGGTGGTCTTGCCCGCGCTCGATGTGCCGTTCAGGACCACGATGTTCGACATGGCCCGCACCTGCCGCCCGGAAAGCCGCTACGCCCCGTTGTCCCGCGCGGTCGGATGCTCCTGAGCGGGCAGCGACAGCGCCCCGTCCCCGCCGGGCCGCATCTGGCTCAGGCCCCAACGCTGCATCTCCAGCAGCAGCGAGTGGTTCGTCAGGTCCAGGTGGATCGGGGTGATGGACACGTACCCGTTATGCACGGCCCAGAGGTCGGTACCTTCCTGCGTTGTGTCGCCCGTGGGCGCCGCGCCGCCGATCCAGAAGTAGTCGCGCCCGTACGGGTCGCTGCGCCGGATGAGCTTGTCGTTGTACTCGCGCAGGCCCTGCCGCACGACCTTGAAGCCCTTGATTTGCTCCAACGGCAGGCCGGGGATGTTCACGTTGAACAGCGTCAGCGGCGGCAGGTGGCGGTAGATCTCCTGGCCGACCAACTGCCTGGCGATCGCCGCCGCCGCGCTGTAGTCGGCATCGGGCGAGAAATCGTCCAGCGAGAACGCGATCGCGGGCTTGTGCCAGATGACCGCCTCAAACGCCGCCGACACCGTGCCGCTGTAGGTGAGGTCCTGGCCCATGTACGGGCCGCGATTGATGCCCGACACGACGAGGTCCACCGGCTCCTCGATGAAGCCGAGCAGCGCGACGGCGACCGAGTCCGACGGCGAGTCGGAGGTCGCGTACGCCTCCACGCCCTTGACCGGGAACGGCACCTTGTCGATGCGCAGCGGCTTGTGCATCGTCTTGCGGTGGCCGGTGGCGCTCTGGTTCTCCGCCGGTGCGACGACCGTCACCTTGCCAAACGGCAGCATGGCCTCAGCCAGCGCCGCAATGCCCGGCGCGCGAACACCATCATCATTCGATACGAGGATATGCATCTTTTCCTATCCGTTAGACTATGGGCCTGCTTCGCTCTTTTACCATTTGAACGGCCACCCGAACGGCCTAGTATACCACGTCACGGGCCGGGCCGCGCCCCACACGCCCTCAGCATAACGGGCGAAGGTTAACGCCGCACCAGCGGGCGGTTAAATACTTTTGGCGGGCCGCAAAAAAATCCCTGGCCCCTCAAGGCCAGGGAATCGCAGGTAAGGTCAGGTAAACAGCCAGCCCGAAACCGGGTTGGCCGCGCCTTCGGATGGATACCGGGCGCAAGGGCCGCGGCTCAATCAATCGACGCGATCAGTTCCACTCCTCTTCTTCTTCCCACTCGTCATCATCCGGGACGCCACCGGCGAAGTCGAGCGTCGGCGGGCGCAGGTCCACGACTTCGAGCTGGGTATTGCATTCAGGACAGTCGACGAGGTCCCACACTTCGACCGCGTCACGCAAGGGAACCCATGCACTGCACGAGGGACACCGGGCGCGCAGCTTGCTCTTGGGGCTGCGCGTTGTCTCTGACTTGCTATGCAAATAGTCGTCGTTCATTACCCTACAAGATGCTCCTACTGCATGCTCATAGCGTTCATATATCATGAAACACAAGTCATGTCAATCCGGCAGAAACACCAAGTTCGTAATTTATCTATGACGTATAGCGCCCTCCACGGCCCGGCAGAGCCTGTTCCCTATCGCCCTCATTCCTCCACGATCACGGTGACGCGCTCCGACTCGGCCTCGTTGCCCGCCGCGTCGACCGCCACCGCCCAGATCGTGTGCTCGCCCGCCTCAATGGTCCACACCGCGCGGTGCGGCCACTCCTCGGTGGTGGCGATCAGCGTCTCATCGACGTAAAACTCCACGGTGGCGAGCTGCACGTCGTC
>CAZGLU010000413.1:0-4010 GCA_964526095.1 uncultured Anaerolineaceae bacterium
CGGCGTCACAAGCAGTACCTGATCCTGCGGCTCGAAGGGCTGAACGACCGCAACGAGGCGGACCTGCTGCGCGGCCAGTACGTGATGGTGGCGCTCAGCGACGCGGTGCCCCTGGAAGAGGACGAATTTTACCTGTACCAGTTGATCGGCCTGCCGGTGGTGACCGAGGAGGGCGAAGGGCTGGGCAACGTGATCGACGTGCTCGAGACGGGGGCCAACGACGTGTACGTGGTGCGTGGCCCGCGTGGGGAGATCCTGCTCCCGGCGATCGAGGAGTGCATCCTCGACATCGACCTGGAGGGCGGGCAGATCACGGTGCGTCTGATGGAAGGGCTGCTCGGCGACTGACCCTGCAACACGGGCGGCCCGGCGTGAAGGCGGCTGGGATGGGGGCACGCAAGTACTGGCTGGGCTTCAACACCGTCAAAGGCATCGGGCCGGTCCGGCTGCGGGCATTGCACCGGGCCTTCGGTGACCTCGAAGCGGCGTGGCACGCCCCGGACGGCAAGCTGCTGGCCGCCGGGCTGGACCGCGCCGCCGTCTCGCAACTGCATCAGGCCCGCAAAAAGATCGACCTCGACCGGCTGAGCGAGGATGTGGATCGCCTCGGCGCGGCGGTGCTGACGCTTGACGACCCGGATTACCCGGCGCTGCTGCGCGAGATCCCGGACGGCCCGCCCGTGCTGTACGTCAAGGGCACGCTGCTGGACGCGGATCGCTGGGCGGTGGCGTTCGTCGGGACGCGCCGGGCGACGGCCTACGGGCGCGACGTCACGCGCGATCTGGTCGGGCCGCTGGTGGACGCCGGGATCACGATCGTGAGCGGGCTGGCGCTCGGCATCGACGCGGCGGCCCATGCGGCGGCGCTGGAGTTCGGCGGGCGGACGCTGGCCGTGCTCGGCTGTGGCATCGACATGGTTTACCCGCCGGAACACCGGCGGCTGGCGGCGGCGATCGTGGAGCAGGGTGCGCTCGTGACCGAGTTCCCGCCCGGCACGCAGCCCGTGGGCAAGAACTTCCCGGTGCGCAACCGCACGATCAGCGGCCTGTCGCTGGGCGTCGTGGTGGTGGAGGCGCCGGAGGCCAGCGGCGCGCTGCTGACGGCGGACATCGCGGCGGAGCAGGGGCGGGACGTGTTCGCCGTGCCGGGCAGCGTCACCGCGCGCACGAGCCTGGGCACGAACCGGCTGATCCAGCAGGGGGCCAAGGCGGTGGTGTGCGCCGGGGACATCCTGGATGAGTTGAACCTGACGCGGGATACGGTCGAGGTCAGCGCGACCGTCCACGAGGTCGCCCCGGCGGACGAGACGGAGCGGGCGCTGCTGGACTGCCTCGACGGGGAGCCGGTGCACATCGACGACTTGTGCCAGCATACCGGCCTGCCGATCACGCGGGTGAGCAGCGCGCTGGCGCTGATGGAACTGAAGGGGCTGGTGAGGCGCCACGAAGGGATGCAGTACGCCCGTGCGCGGGGTGGGCCGCGCCTGCGCCTGGACTGAAGCCCCATTCGTTTGATGGCCCATTCGATACGCAGAGATCATGGTAGCCCAGGGGAGGGTGGATGATGGACCACTTCTACGCACTCATCATGGCCGGGGGCGGCGGCACGCGCTTGTGGCCACTCAGCCGCAAGACGCGGCCCAAACAATCCCTGCCACTGACCGAGGACCGCTCGATGTTCCAGATCTCGGTGGAGCGGCTGGCGCCGCTGTTGCCCCCGGAGCGCGTGTTCGTCGTCACCGGGCAGGATTACGTCGAGCAGCTCCACGCCAGCACCCCGGCGGTGCCGCGCGAGAACTTCGTGGTCGAGCCGTTCGGGCGGGACAGCGGCCCCGCCGCCGCATTGGGCATCGTGCACATCCGGCAGCGCGACCCGGAGGCGGTGATCGCCATCCTGGCGGCGGACCACCACATCGCGGACGTGCCGCGCTTCCTGCGCGTGCTGGCGGCGGCACACGACCTCGCAGGGGAGGGGTACATCACCACGCTGGGCATCTCGCCGTCGTTCCCCTCGACCGGGTATGGCTACATCGAGCGCGGGGAGTTATTGGGGCAGGTTGGGGAGTTCCCGGCCTACGTGGCCCGGCAGTTTACCGAGAAGCCGGACGCGCAGACGGCGGTCGAGTTCCTCGCCAGCGGTCGCTATAGCTGGAACAGCGGCATGTTCATCAGCCGGGCCGATACCGTGCTGGCGGAGTTCGCACGCCAGCGGCCTACGCTGCACGCGCAGTTGGATGAGATCGGCGCGGCGGTGGGCCGGGCGGATTACCACACGGTGCTGGACCGCGTCTGGCCGCAGATCGAGCGCATCTCGCTCGACTATGCGGTGATGGAGGGCGCGCGCAAAATGGCGCTGATCCCGGTGGACATGGGCTGGAGCGACATCGGAAGCTGGACCACGCTGTTCGACGTGCTGGACGGCGACACGAACGGTAACGTGGCGCGCGGGCAAAGCCATAAGCACATCCTGATCGACACGAACAACACCTTGATCGTGGGCGACCGCATGGTGGTCACGATCGGCGTGGAGGACCTCGTGATCGTCGATACGCCGGACGTGGTGCTGGTGTGCCACCGCTCGCGGTCAGAGGACGTGCGGACGGTGGTGAACCAGCTCAAGGAGAAGGGGGACGAGGCGCATCTGTGATGCGCCGGGCGCGGCATGGTCGTGATCGCGGCGACGATCGACTTGCAGCTCGACGGGGTGCGCTCGCTGAAGGAGAAGCGCGGCATCCTGAAGATGATCCTCGCGCGGCTGCACAAGACGTTCAACATCGCCGCCGCCGAGGTCGATCTGCACGACGTGTGGGGGTCGGCGGCGATCGGCGTCGCGATCGTCAGCACGGACACCGGGCACGCCGAGTCCGTGCTGGAGGCCGTCCTGCGCTGGATCGAGCACAACCGTCCGGACGTGGAGGTAGTGGATCACACGTACGAGGTGATCCACTACACCTGACCGGCGGCTCACTCCTCGCTGATCACCTCGATCGCGTCGATCTCGCGGCGAAGCGCTTTGGACTGCTCGGCATAGGTATGCAGGGCAGTCTTTTGTTCCTGGTAGCGGTCGTTCAAGACGGTGAGCTGGCTGAAGACCGGCGACAGGATCTGCTGGCCGTACTGCAACATGCGATTGCGCTCGCGGTTGGTCAGGTCCTGCATGGCCTGGTGGTAGCTGCGCTGGAGCGCGTCGAGGCGCTGCTCAAGCTCCTTGACCGCGTCGCTCTTGATCTTGCGCCAGTAGAGCATGGCTGCCGCGCCACCACCGAGCAGCAGCGCCGGCCCGACGATGAACGTTGCGACGATCGCGCCCGTCGCGGCGGTGACGGCCCCTGGCGCCGCGACGCCGAGCACGACGGCGATGATGCCGCCGAGGGCGGCGGTGAACCCGGCGGAGAAGCCCACAAGGTTGGTGCGGAACGTGTTGCGCAGGTTCTCCGAAAGGCTGTCGTCCGTGTAGGTTTGAAGCTCGGCCTCCGCGATGGCGATGGCCTCCTGGATGGCAGCGCGCTGCTCGGCGTAGCCGGTCGCATCGACGGCGCTCACCTCCTGGTCCATCATCGACTCCAGCCGCGTCAGGCGGTCGAGGATGCTGCGCCAGTAGCGGCGGCTGTTGTCCACCACGGCGTTGACGTAGTCCTCGGAGACGCGCGTGATCTGGTCCATCGCGTTGCCGATCACCTGCTTGTCAAAATCGTCGCGCATCGCGTCGCGGTCGAGCACGCGCGTCGCCCGCTGGATGGTCAGGTTCTCGCGGATGAAGGTCCGGCCGCGCCCCTTCAACTCCTGAAAGACGCGGTCCAGCTCGCGGCGTGAGGTGTCCAGGTGCTCGTTGAGCGTTTCGGCCTGCTGCTCAAGCTCCTGGCGCAGCGACTGGGCCAGCGCGGTGTCGTTGCTGACGACGCCGAGGTGCCGGTCCAGGTGGTCCAGGTATTTGCGGATGATGCTGTCGGCGAAGTCCAGTTGGGCGAGATCGGAAGAGCACACGTCTGAACTCCAGTCACGAGATTCCA
>CAZGLU010000414.1:0-3978 GCA_964526095.1 uncultured Anaerolineaceae bacterium
AGCGCTGCCCGTGATACGACGACCGACGTGCTGGTAACGGTCGAGGGGCTGCACGAGGGCGCCGAGGACGACGTGCAGAGCGCGCTGGACGACCTGCAAACGCTGCTGGTCGCCTACATCCCGGAGGTGCGCCTCCAGGCCGCCCTGCTCTCGCCAGAGCGCCCCGTCTTCGAGGAGCAGCCCGAAGACTGAGCACGGCGGGCCGACGAGGGGTTGGCGCGAAAAAACGGGCACAGCCACGTGCCGTGCCCGTCCACTTAACATGAACAGCGTGTAGTGAGGCCAGTGGCCCCGGCGCGACCCCGTTCCCGGCGGGAGCGGTCAGTAGCGGAAGACGGCGGCTATCGGCCCGCCGCCCGGCACCTCGTCCTGCTCCACCGCGTACACCGTGCCCCCGTTGACGACCGTCTGCACCGCGGCCAGGTCGATCAGGTCCTGGTCTCCGGGCTGCATCTCCGGGTGCACGTGCACGTTAAAGCTGTGCGTGCGGAACTGGCCCCACTCCTGCGCGCCGACCGCGACGAACAGCACGTCGATCCGTCCCTCATGCGCCGCCCGCAGCACCGTCTTCAGGTCGTTCGACGCCTGCCCATCGTCGCGCCCGGCGTGCTCGTGGTAGCGCGCCGCCGCGTCCGCCTGGGCCTTCGTGAAGACCGGCTTGACGAGTTCCCACGCCTGGGCGTGCAGCTCGCGAGCGCTGAGGTTGTCCGGGTTGCCGGTCAAGCCTTCGTCGAGCAGGTACTGGTACTTGGTCGCCTCGCGGTAGATGGGCAGCAGGTAGTCCACCCCGGCCAGCAGCAACGGCGCGCGCTCGTCGGCGAGCTTATCCATCAGGCCGCGATCGACCTTTTGCAGGTAGCGCTTGATGTCCTGCTTGTCCAGCTCGTCCCCCACGCCGTGCCCGTGGAAGGCTACCGTTCCCTCCGTCCCGCCGGTTCCGCCGCGCGGCTGGCTGCGGATCGTGCGAAACTGGAGCTGCCGTTCCGGATCATCCGGCCACAGGGCTTCGGCCATGCTCTCCGGCACGCCGGTCAGTTCCACCTCGGCCACGCTGTCGCGCGTGCCTTCGAGCAGGCGGATCTGGTCCTGACTGATCGCTAAGATGTAAAACCGGCCATCGCCGCTAAACAGCGGCAGCAGCGGCTTAATATATAGTCGTTCATTGACCACGACACGTTCACGAAAATCCACCGGGACGCGAAACGAGCGTACCTCCCCCTCGCACAGGAAGACGGCCAGCCCGTCGCTCTGGTGGCGCCAAAAATGGATATCATTTTGCAGGTCATCGAGTGGCTTCAGCATCTCCTGGGCTTCCGGCGCGCGCATCCCCAGATCGACCAGCCGTTCCTCCGCCTCGCGCAACAAGTTGCGGAACCGGATCGGGTTCTGCTGTGTTTCGGTGCCAGCACGCACGGTCGGCATGTAGATCGACACGCACCACTTCCCTTGCCGGTCGATCAAGGTCGTGAGGTCGTCCTTGGTCACATGATCCATAGCGGTCTCCTTTCCTTTTTAAGAAGGATAAGGGATCTTGGTAAGCGCGCCAACAGACCTCCGCGTGGGGCGGGGGGTTGTGACTACGCGAAGCTGTAGGACGGCTGGACCGGCCGCAGCACGCGCACCTCGTCGCCCGGCGACACCAGCCCCGGCCGCTCCACCCACGCCACGACGCCGCGCTTATACAGCGCCGCCTTCGGAAACGCCGTCGTCAGGTCCGGCACGTCGGGGTTCATCTCCTGAATCACCGCGCCGACGATCGTGCACGGCCCGTTGGTGAGGTCGATCACCAGCGCCGCGCCGCTCGAGAACAGCAGGCGCGTTGAGGGCGGCAGCAGCGAAAACGCCGGGATGCCCTCCAGCAGCAGGTTGGCCCCCAGCCACTCCGCGCATAACCTGGGGATGCCCATCGCGCTCGCAACCTCGGCCAGCTCCTCGACCGACACGATCGAGATCTGGCGCGTGTTGCGGATCTCCGTGTCGCGCGGGTAGTGCGGCGTGCGTCCGTCGCTGCGATGCGTGAGGCCGAAATGGCGGTCGCCCTCAGCCCCGCCGAACGCCAGGGTCAGGCTCTTTTGCGGCGTCGAGATCAGGTCGTCGGGCGGCAGGCAGAGGTAGGTACCGACGACGCGGCCGCGCAGGGTGGAATCGGTTAGGCTCATAGTGATTGTCCTGTGGTGTTATGCAAAATACAGTAAGCATGATGGAAAAGTATAGTCGTTTCCGGGCGTTTTGTCCTTTCCCCCTGACCTGTGGCACAATTGCCTCAGGTCTGAGCCACCAGCAGGAGGGAGGTGTCCTGTGCCCGCACAAGAGCGTCTGCACCCGGTCGACCAGCTCCTGGCCTACTTCATGGGGCTGGGGATCATCATCGCGATCATCGCGTTCTGGCTCGGCAGCCTGGAGGGCGTCAACACGGCGCTGGCCTCGAGCCTGCTCCTGGTCGGGTTAGCGATCCTGATCCTGGGCACGATCGCGTGGCTGTACCTGTCCCGCCCCTGGACCACCTTCGACGACCTCACCACGCCGTACTACACCGGCGGCCATGACGAGCCGGACGTGGCGCTGATGGTGTCGGAAGCCGCTCCCCCCGCCGTCGAGGAGGCGGCCCCACCCGCCCCGGTCGAGGAACCGGCGGACGCGGCGCCCCCGGCCGGTGCGGACGACCTGACGCAGATCCATGGCATCGGCCCGAAGGTCCAGAGCGTGCTGAACGACGCGGGGATCCGCACCTACAGCGACCTGGCGCAGACCACGCCCGACGAACTGCGTGCGCTGCTGCGGGAGGCGGGTCTCCGCCTCAGCAACCCCGACGAGTGGCCTGCCCAGGCCGCCCAAGCGGACCGCGAGCGCAGTTCGGCGTGACGCCAACAGCTCACGCGGGTTCGCAGGCGTAGATCATCACCCAGTCCACGCGGTCGGTCACGACGCAGTGATCGGCCACCCACGCATAGAGCGGGCTGAGGTCGGCCGTATCGCGCCGCCCGCCGCGCGCCCACCACTCCTCGCGCAACTCCGCGTCGAGCGGCGGGACGCGGTTACCGTCATACATCGTCATATCCACGATCATCGCCGGGGGTGAGGCGTCCAGTTCGCGGACCATGTCTGCGATGCGCCGCTGCGTGTCCTCGCCGGGCGCGAGCAGCCCGTAGGCGTAGAAATACTTCGTCGGGCTGAAGCGGCGCGACTGGAAGTTCAGGTTGGGGGACACACCCCACACCAGCACGCGGTCGTCCGGCCAGGTGTTGGCCTCGATATAGCGCGTCATGGGCCGCTCGATCTCCGGGCCGCGCAGGTCCCAGCCCGCCTCGTCCAGCCGCTCGAACGCCACCGCGACCGGGTGCGCTGCGACGGTCAGCATGGTCCAGCCGAGCGCAACCACGACGAGCGCCGCACGCGTGGCGCGGTGTAGCCACGCAGCCTGAGCGAGCCACGTCAGCCCACTCGCCAGCAGCAGCACGACGGCGGGGATCAGCGTGACGTAGTAGTGCGCGTAGCCGAACGACGCGCCGCGCCCGGTCGGGTTGACCAGCACCAGATCGACCGGGAACGTGAGCAGCGCCCACAGCACCAGCGTCGCGCGGGCGGCAGCCGCCGGGGTGCGGTAAGGCCGGTGCAGCGACCAGCGTCCCGCCGCCAGCGCGCCGAGGATCAGCACCGGTCCCAGCGGCCCGAAGACCTCCGGCACCACGCTTTCGACCAGCGTCAGCCGCACAGACTCCACAAATGGGACCTCGCCCACCCAACGGTGGAACTCGGCAGGCGCGACGAAGCCCGCCTCGATGGCGGTCGCCACGACGCCATGCCACGCGAGGTACAGGCCCAGGACGCCCAGCCCGACCAGCCCGCCCAGGATCGTCGCGCCCAGCAGGCGCAGCCGGTCGGCGGCCTGACGCACCGGCGGCCCGGCCAGCAGGACCGCCGGGACGAACGCCAGCGCGTAGCCGATCGTGGACTGCTTGATGATCAGGGCCGCCAGAT
>CAZGLU010000415.1:0-3973 GCA_964526095.1 uncultured Anaerolineaceae bacterium
CGTCTCCTTGGTAGCCGAGTCCTGGCGCCAGCGCAGCGTCGGATCGGTGTTGACGAGGCCGGTCAGCACCTCGCCCATCTTGGCGCTGTCGCTCTGGGTGCGCGGGTGCAGCGCCACCGAGTAGACCGGCATGGGGAAGGACGGGCGGACGACGCGCTTGGTCGTGCCCTTCGCCAGCGTGTGGCCCGTGAACGTGCCGCGCAGCTTGGAGACCACCGCGATATCGCCCGCGTGCACCACGTCGAGCGCGTCATGCTGCTCGCCGCGCATCGTGCCCAGGCTGCCCATACGCTCGTCTTCGCCCGTGTCCAGGTTCTTCACCGTGTCGTTGGCCCGGATCGAGCCGCTGAACAGGCGGAAGTAGGTCTGCGTGCCGTACTTGTCGGTGTAGCTGTGGAACACGTAGGCCAGGACCGGGCCGCTATCGTCGAGCGGCGGACCCATCACCTCGACCTCGGCCTCCGGGCTGTCCTGCACCATCACGCCGCGCTCGCTCGGCGGGGCGACGTACACCGTCAGCGCCTCAAGCAGGGGCAGCACGCCGATGTTATGCGTCGCGCTGGTGACGAACACCGGCACCACGTTCAGGTCCGCGTTACGGGCCGCCAGACGGATGCCCTCGCGCACCTCGTCGTCCGAAAGCGTCTCGGTCTCGAAGTACTTCTCCAGCAGGGCGTCGTCAGCCTCCGCCGCGGCTTCCGTCAGTTCCAGGCGCGCCTCGTCCACGGCGTCCGCCATGTTGGCGGGCACATCGCTGACCTGCTTGCCGTCGCCGAGGTAAGCCTTTCGATCCAGGACGCTCACCACGCCGCTGAAGTCCGCCTGGCTACCGATGGGCAGCATCACCGGGACGAAGCGGCAGTCCGGGAAGCGCGTCCGCAGGGCGGCCATCACGTTGGCGAAATTGGCGTTCTCGCGGTCCATCTTGTTGATGACGACCAGCACGGGCAGGTGGAACTCCCGCGCGTAATCGAACGCCAGCTCTGTGCCGACCTCCGGGCCGGACACGGCGTCGACCAACACCACCGCCGCATCCGCCACGCGCACCGCATTCTTGGCCTCGCCCTGAAAGTCCACGAAGCCCGGCGCGTCCAGCACGTTGATCTTAAAGCCCTGATATTCGAGCGGGGCCAGCGAGGTGTAGATCGTCATCGTGCGCTGGCGTTCTTCTTCGTCGAAGTCGGTGACGGTGTTCCGCTCCTCCACCTTGCCCATGCGGGTGACGGCGCCGGTCGAGAACAGCATACACTCCACGAGGCTGGTCTTACCGGCGCCCTGGTGGCCGACCAGGGCAATATTCCTCAATTGATCAGTTTGGTATTCCTTCATGCAATGAGTTGCCTCCAACAATCGTGATGTGGGTGTCCAAACGAGAGCTTACCGCAACGCAGCGCGAGGCTGAGAGGTGACTCGTTGGGATGACAAGAAGAGCCACCGGATTTTACGTTGTGCGAGGGTAAAAGTCAAAGGGATGTCCTCTCGGCAAAACGCCGCAGGCGCAAGCCAAGCGCAAGGCGAGCGTAGGTCATCTGACGCTGGACAACCGCCCGCGCTGTGCGATACTAGGCACAGCGTTAGGCACTGCGCGGGATACCCTGGCAAACTCAGGGTAAATGCGCTATAGTGCCGCGTCATGATTGGCCGGTCGGGATGCGCCCAGACCGTGCCCTCCGGCCCAGATGTGATACAGGCTGCGCTTGATTCCCGGTGTATTGGATGCATCACGACCGTACTGTTAGAACGGCCCGCGCAGCGGCCGCCAGTTGACCAGCCGGAGCCGCCCCCTGGTGGGCATCCGCTGGTCGGCGAAGGAGCAGTGAGTTTGGATAAGAAGAGGACCACCCAGGCGACTCGCGTTCCCTCCAACGTGCCCAACGACTACGACCGCTTACCCGCGCCGGGTGCGTTGAATATCCCGCTCAATGGCCCTCGCCGCCGCCAGATGGCGCGCCGCAACCGGCGCGGGCGCCTGCCGGGCTGGGCCAAGGCCATCATCGCGATCGGGGGCGCGATCCTGGCGTTCGGCATCGTCGCCCTGATCGTCGCGGCGATCGTGTTCCCGCCGTTCTTCCGCAACCTGGAGCCGCGCTACCAGCAGCGCATCATCGACCTGTTCCCGCCTGCAGAGTATTTCAAGCCGACCGTGCCGTTTGAGGTGCTGCCGACGATCAGCGGGGCTGACAACTCCGACGCGGCGCAGCAGCTTCTGCTGTCGCCGGAGCCGCTCGGAACCGACGAGCCGACCGAGGAAAGCACGCCCGTCGGCGCAACACCCACGCTGGACGAGGGCGATTCGGGGGTCGAAGACGACGGCGGCATCCCGGTCGGCATGGCGGGCACCGGCCTGCCCCCGGCGGAGCCAACCACCCTGCCGGTGTATGAGGCGCCGACCGCGCTCCCGGCCCCCGCCGGACCGACCTGGACGCCCGTCCCGCAGGCCGTCGCCGCCGTACCGGCGGAGGCAGAGCCGATCTCGCTGCCCCCGTCCGTGCGGCTGGAGAACATCCGCTACGAGGCGCAGAACTGGAACAACTGCGGCCCCACGACGATGACGATGGCCCTCAGCTACTACGGCTATCCCGATAACCAGTTGACCGCCGCGCGCTGGATGAAGCCGTACAGCGAGGATAAGAACGTCAGCCCGTGGCAGATGGTGCGCTTCGTCAACGAGCAGACCGGCCTGCGCGCGCTGTACCGCATGGGCGGCAACGAGCAGCTCCTCAAGCGGCTGCTCGCGATGAACTTCCCGGTCATCATCGAGAAGGGCTTTCAGCCCGCCGGTGAGGACTGGATGGGCCACTACCTGCTGCTGATCGGGTACGACGAGAGCGCGCAGACGTTCCTCACCTACGACAGCTACCTGGGGCACGGCAACATGCAGGGCCGTCGCGAGTCGTACGCCGACGTGGACCGCGACTGGCGGCATTTCAACCGCCTGTTCATCGTCGTCTACGAAACCTCGCGTGAGGCTGAGCTGCGGCTGGCCCTCGGTGACTACGTGGACCCCGAATATGGCGCCCGCGTCGCGCTCGAAGTAGCCCGCACCGAGGCCACCAAGAACGTCGAGGACAAGTTCGCCTGGTTCAACATGGGCACGTCCTACGTCGCGCTCAAGGACTACGAGAACGCCGCCATCGCCTACGACCGCGCGTTCCAGCTCCGGCTGCCGTGGCGCATGTTGTGGTACCAGTTCGGCCCGTACGAGGCATACTACAACGTCGGGCGCTACAACGACGTCCTGTCCCTGGCCAAGTCGAACCTGGGCACCACAACGTTCGTTGAGGAGACGTATTACTGGCAGGGCATGGCCCACGCCGCCAACGGCAACCGCACCGAGGCCCTCTCCAACTTCGACCGGGCGTTGACCGTGAACAAGAACTTCTTCCCGGCCCAGGAAGCCAAGGCCCAGGTCCAGGCCGGGACGTTCGTCGCAAACACCACCAGCAGCTAGCGCCGCGCCCACCGGCCCGCCGGTACGCGCCGCCGCCTGCTGTGTGTTGTGCTGCCCTGTCGCGGCCGGCCGCACCCGGCGCGCGCATCCAGATCAGCCAAGGTTATAGCACGCAATGGCCCAAGACTCTGCCCACCCCACGCCCGCCCGTTCCGACTCGCGCAGCATGGCGCGCAACACGGTCATCCTGATGGTGGCGTTTGCGACGGCGAAGGCGATCAGCCTGGCGCAGACGTTCATCATCGCCAGCGTGTTCGGCGTCGGCGACGAGTGGGACGCCTTCGTGACCGCCAACCGCATCCCGGAGCAGATCGTGCTGCTCATCGGCGGTGGCGCGCTGTCCTACGCCTTCATCCCCATCTTCAGCAGCTTCCTGGCCCGCGACGAGCGGGCGGCGGGCTGGCGTCTGGCCAGCGCGGTGATCAACACCATCTTTGTGCTGACGCTGGCGCTGAGCGTTCTTGGTTTCCTGTTCGCGCCCTGGCTGGTCGAGCACGTCGTCGCGCCCGGCTTCGACGCAGA
>CAZGLU010000416.1:0-1284 GCA_964526095.1 uncultured Anaerolineaceae bacterium
CGAGGGCGGCGACATCTTCAGCTTCGTGATGAAGGCCGAGGGCTGGGACTTCAGCGAGGCGCTGCGCCACCTGGCCCAACGCGCCGGGATCGAGCTGCAACCGAGCACGCCCCAACAGGCCGAGCGCCAGGAGGCGACCGAACGGCTGCTGGGCCTGCTCAACGAGGCGGCGAAGTTCTTTCACGAACAACTCTTGCAGTCGCCCGCCGGTCAGGTCGCGCGGGACTATATCGCCAAACGCGGGCTGTCGGCGGAGACGGTCGAGGCGTTCGGGCTGGGCTACGCGCCCAACGACTGGCGGCAGGCGCTCCAGCACTTGCAGATGCTCGGCTACAAGCAGGATGAGGTCATTGAGGCTGGCGTGGCGATCGTCAACGAGGAGAAGGGCAGCGTTTACGACCGCTTCCGCCACCGGCTGATGATCCCGATCCGTGACGCGCGAGGGCGCACTGTCGGCTTCGGGGCGCGCGGGCTGGCGGAAGACGCCGTCCCCAAATACCTCAACTCACCGCAGGGGCCGCTGTTCGACAAGAGCCGCCTGCTCTACGGGCTGGACGTCGCCCGGCGCACGATCCGCGAAACCGAGACGGTAGTCGTGGTCGAGGGCTACATGGACGTGCTGCAAGCGCATCAGGCGGGCTTCCGCAACGTCGTGGCGCAGATGGGCACGGCGCTCACCGAGGAGCAGCTTCGCCAGGTGGACCGGTTCGCCTCACGCCTGATCCTGGCGCTGGACGCCGACGCCGCCGGGGCGAGCGCCACCATGCGCGGCCTGGACGTCGCGCGGCAGGCGCTGGAGGGCGGTGACGCCGCCGTCACGTTTGATCCACGCGGAATGATGCGTTACACTGGCATCGTAGATATGGATCTGCGCGTGGTCACGTTGCCGGAGGGCAAGGACCCCGACGACCTGATCCGCGAGAACCCGGCTGCGTGGGAGCAACTAATCGGCCAGGCTGTACCGGTCGCGGACTATATCGTCCAACAGGGCACGGCCCACCTGAACAGCCAATCCTCATACTACGAACGTGAAGCGGCTGCGCGCAAGCTGTTGCCCCTGTTGACGGCAACCGAGAACGACTTGCAGCGCAACGTGAACATCCAGGCGCTCGCGCGTCGCGTCCGGATCGATGAGCGGTCGCTGATGCAATGGACGCAGCGCCGACGCGCCGCGAGGACGCGGGTGGTGCCCACGCTGTCGCAGCAGCGGCGGTTGGCCGCGCGGCCAGCGGGCCGCCCGACCGTCGCATCCGGGCCGCCGGGCCAGTCCACGTTCTGGGAGGG
>CAZGLU010000416.1:1294-3961 GCA_964526095.1 uncultured Anaerolineaceae bacterium
GCTGGACGAACCTGAACGACTTTTCGCCGCAAACCGCCTGTTGCGCGAACTACAGGGCGAGGACCGGGCACTGTCAAACGCCCTGGGGCCTCTCTGCCCGGACGATTTCTCCCGACCGGAATATCAGGTCATCTTCCGCACCCTCGATCGCTCGCTCTACCAGGATGAGGACGACCCCCTCACCTACCTGCGCCGGAGACTGCCGACCGAACTGGTCGCGATCGTGGACGAGCTGATCGACTCGCCGTTGGAGCGCCTGGAGCAGGGACTGACCGGCCCGCTCCGGACGGAGCTGCGCTCATTCCTGCACGAGCAGGCACGCCTGAGCATGGGGCCGGACGTCAGCAGCCCCCTGTTCGTGCGCACCGCCCTGATGGTCCGCCACAGCCGGATCGAGCGCGAACTGCGCGAGTTGTTCTACCTTCAGGAGGATGCAGCCTCCCTGAACGATAACTTGACAGAATGGAATTATCAGGCCACAGTTGAGGCCAATCGACGGGCACGGGAGCGAATCGCTAAAGCTCTTCACAAAATGAGGCACTACGTTCGTGACGGATAGCCGGGGCATTGTGCTCGGCAGAGGCGTGCTGAAAAACGCCAGAACTCATGGCCCGAAATCTGTATAAACAACACGACGAAGATACTGCAACGGCGGTCGAGCAGCTCGTCGCGAAGGGGCGCCGACAGAAACAGCTCGACGAAAGCGAGATCCTGGCGTTGTTTGACGACCCAGACAGCGAGCAGGCCCAGGCTGTTTTTGATCAATTGGAAGAGCTGGGGGTTGAGATCATTAGCGACAACCAGGATGCAGACTTCAATCTAGACGGTGACGAGCTGGACGACGGCGACCTGGATTCGCACGACCTGGAAGGCACCGAAAGCGAAGTCGATATCACGCGCCTGGAAGCGGCGGGCCTCGCCGATGACCCGGTGCGCATGTACTTAAAGGAGATCGGTCAGGTCCAACTGCTGGATCCGGACCGTGAAACGTGGCTGTCCTCGCAGATCGCAGCCGCGACGCTGCTGGCCAACACGCATGAGCGCCTCGTGCGTGAACATGAGGCCGCGAACCTCCCGGCCCCTACCCCCTGCGACCACATGCGGGCCATCTACGATCACCTGCTTACCAACTGGGAACTCGTCGTGACGGACGTTGCGCGCTGCAACGTGGAGCCGCCCGTGATCGAACTGCTCATCGGCGAGGCGCAGAACCTGCGCCGGACGTGGAGCAGCCAGGAGCCGTCTTACATCCGCATCTTCCTGGAACAGGGCGACTGGGGCCGCGACGACTGTTGGAACAAGGTGGCCGCGAACCTGTTCGAGGTGTTCCAGGCCGCCTGCCTGATCCCTGAGACGCTGCAAGAGCGCC
Organism: uncultured Anaerolineaceae bacterium; assembly: GCA_964526095.1. Classification (GTDB taxonomy): domain Bacteria; phylum Chloroflexota; class Anaerolineae; order Aggregatilineales; family Aggregatilineaceae; genus Aggregatilinea. The sequence goes on from CAZGLU010000416.1 coordinate 2,664, forward strand.
TGCTGGACGTCTGCAAGGCGCACAACGAGTGGCCCGACGCGGCGACGTTCGGTTCCTGGCTGGACGCCGACCGAGAGCGCCTCGACGCGCTGATCCAGGAGGAGTTCGATCAGGTGACGGAGCGCGGCCCGCAGGCCGCCGAGACGCTGACCCGCGCGAACCTGCGGCTGGTCGTCAGCGTCGCCAAGCGGTACATGGGCCGGGGCATCAACTTCCTGGACCTGATCCAGGAGGGCAACATCGGCCTGCTGCGGGCGGTGGAAAAGTTCGACCACACTAAGGGCTTCAAGTTCAGCACGTACGCGACGTGGTGGATCCGGCAGGCGATCAGCCGCGCCATCGCGGACCAGGCGCGCACAATCCGCATCCCGGTGCACATGGTCGAGACGATCAACCGCCTGATGCGCATCCAGCGCGACCTGATCCAGGAGCTAGGCTCCGAGCCGACCGCCGAGCAGATCGCGATCGAGATGGAGTTCCTCGAACCGGCGGAGATCCGCGCCGTGCGCGAGACGTGGGCGCGCGACGAAAAGCTGGACCCGGCCCTCGCACGCAAGCTGCGCCGCGCCGCCAACAAGGTGCGTCGCATCCTGCGCATCTCGCAGGAGCCGATGTCGCTGGAGATGCCCGTCGGCCAGGAAGACTCCAGCCTGCTGGGCGATTTCATCGAGGACGATAAGATCCTCGGCCCGGTGGACGCCGCCGCACGGCAGCTCCTGAAGGAGCAGATCCGGGGCGCGCTGTCGGTGCTGAACGCCCGCGAGCGGGAGGTTCTGGAGATGCGCTTCGGCCTGTCGGACGGGCAGGAGCACACGCTCGAGGAAGTCGGACGGCACTTCGGCGTCACGCGCGAGCGCATCCGGCAGATCGAAGCGAAAGCGTTACGCAAGCTGCGCCACCCCAACCGCAGCCACCCGCTGCGCGACTACCTGGAGTTATAACGGCGCGGGGGTGATGGCGCAATCGAACGATTGGCGTCACCGGTGATGGCCCTGACAGCGCGTATAACCTACTGTCCCGTTTGTGGCGAGCCGCTTGAGCGCCGCGTCGTCGGCGACCGCGAGCGGCTCTACTGTCCCGCCTGTGGCTTCGTCCACTACCACAACCCGGTGCCCTCCGTCGGCATCCTGATCGAGATGGATGGCGGCGTCGTGCTGGTCAAACGCGGCAGCAGCGTCAAACCAGGGCTGTGGGCGCTGCCGTCCGGCTACATCGAGGCCGACGAGAGCGTGGAGGAGGCGGCGATCCGCGAGAGCCGCGAGGAAACCGGGCTGGACGTGGAACTGATCGACCTGCTG
>CAZGLU010000417.1:0-3946 GCA_964526095.1 uncultured Anaerolineaceae bacterium
GTCCTGGGCTTCATCACCCTCGCCTGGCAGCGCCGCGATCAGGGTGGGCGTCTCACCGGGGGGCATGGTTGGGATCGGCGTGAGGTCTTCCGCAAGTCGGCCGCCGCCACAGCCCGCCAGGATAGCGGACAGCGCCGCAACCATCAGGATCATGATCCAACTTCGCTTAGACACGACTGACCTCCGTATGTTACAGCCGGTATCGTGAACGCATGGTCAGCACAGCCCGCCCGTTACTCGGCTGGCGGCAGGCTGTGGACGAAATTGACGACGTCCCAGGTTTCGCCGGGCGTCAGGTTTTCCGCAAGGCTGGGCATGCGGTTGCGGCCCAGCGTGATGATCAGGAAGATCTCCTGCTCAGACATACCCCTCACGCGGTCGGTGTTCAGCGCCGGGATCTCGGGGAAGTACTTCTTCAGCGGGCCATCACCGCCTGCCGACGCCCCGTGACACATGGCGCAGTTGATGGCGTAGAGCATCTGCCCGCGCGTCACGGATTCCTCGCTGGCGGGCAGCGGCTCGGTGGCCGGTTGGCCCGCGATCAGGACCGGGCCATCGATCGGCACGGAACCGGCGGGCGGGTCATAGCGTGGCCCCTCCTGGTAGCCCAGGGCAGGGGACTTGTCCATGTTGTTGATCCACGGCACGCGGATCACGCGGTACGTGAACAGCAGCGGCGTCAGGAGCGCGCCGAGCGCCAGCACCCCCACCGCGCCCCAGAACAGCAGGTGACGGTTCCCCGGCGACGGGTAGGCACGGGCGCCCTCGCGGTGCAGCACGCGGGCGTGGTGGCCCTCGAAGACGCTCACGGCCTGGTCCAGCAACCCCTCGCCGACCTGCGCCTGCACGCCGATGTAGCCATCGGTGATGCGCTCGTCGTACATCTGGCGGCGCATGATCGGGAACTTGTTCTGGAGCAGGAAGCCGAGGAAGGACATCACCATCATGCCGAGCGCCGTGAACTCAAAGTACATGATGGCCGAGGGCGGGAATGGCGTGAGCGGCTGCCCGCCAACCCAGATCTCGTACAGGCGCGGCGTGACGTAGGTGATGAAGAACGCGATCCCCGCACCGCCGAGCGCGCCGACCAGGAGGAACGGCCAGAAGAACATGCGCGGCGGCTTCAGGCCGAGCATCTTAGGCAGGTAGGGGATGTTGGACAGCACGGTGATGCGGTTTTCCGACACGCCTAGCTCGCGCAGGCCGGCGATCGTCTCCGCGGCAGGCTCAACGTCGTCGAACAAACCGAGCAGCATATAGTCGGCCATGTCCGTCTCCTAGTGCATTTCGGTACGGGTCGGGAACAGGCCCCGCCCCACACGGCGCAATCCCTGGAACGCCTGGCCCTCGTACACTTCCCAGACCGGCACGATCGGCACGACGCGCGTCCAGAGGATGTACAGGAACGACAGCAGCCCGAATGTCCCGATGGTGATCAGGATCTCAGGCAGGTGTGGGGTGTAGTTGACCCAGTTGAACGGCAGCTCGTTGCGCGACAGGAAGCCCGGCACGATGATGATGCGCTCCAGGTACATGCCGATCTGGACGCCGGTGCACACCAGGAACAGCGCAGGCAGCGAGGTCCGCACGCGGCGCGACCACAGCGTGCCGAGCGGGAGCACGGCGTTGCAGAACAGCATCAGGTAGAACAGCGGGGCCAGGTCACCAGTGAGCATCGCCAGGATGGCTTGCTCAGCGCTCAGGTTGCCGTACCAGGTGACGATCCACTCGTTGAAATAGAAGTAAGTCCAGGTGATGGCCAGGATCAGCAGGAAGATGCCCAGGGCGTTGAAGTGCTGCTCGCGCAGGAAGTAGCCCAGGCGCAGCGACTTACGCACGATGATCAGCGCCATGATCACGGCGGCGATGCCGGAGAACAGGGCACCGGCGATGAAAAACGGCCCGAAGATGGTGCTGTGCCAGCCGGGCTGGACCGCCATGGCGAAGTCGAAGGCGACGATCGTGTGCACCGAGAACATGACCGGGATAATGATGAAGCTCAACAGGTTCGCCAGCCGCTCCAGGCGCATCCACTCCGGCATGGTGCCGCGCCAGCCGAACGACAGCGCGCCGTAGATGCGGCGGCGCAAGCCAGTGGAGTGATCGCGCACCATCGCCAGGTCGGGCAGCAGTGCCGCGAACAGGAACAGGGTGCTGCCGATCAGGTAGGTGGTGATGGCGGTAGCGTCCCACAGCAGCGGCGAGCGGAAGTTCGGCCACAACTCACGCTGCTCGGGGATGGGGAACATGTAGTAGATCTTCCAGATGCGCCCGACGTGGATCAACGGGAAGAGCGCGGCGGCGGCCAGGCCGAACAGCGTGATGGTTTCCGCCCCGCGTGCAATGGGGCGGCGGAAGTCCATGCGCATCAGGCGCAGGGCAGCCGAGATGAACGTACCGGCGTGGCCGATACCGATGAAGAACACGAGGTTCGCGATGTACGGCCCCCACATCACGGAGCGGTTCAGGCCGGTGATGCCCAGGCCGGTGAACATCTGGATCACCCATGTGACCAGCAGCACAAGGACGGTCAGGCCGGTGAGGCCCGCCGCCACCCAGAACCCGATGCCGGTGCGGGTCATCGCGGTCAGGGCGATGGCGTTGCCCTCCGCAGGCGAGATGCTGTCCACCAACAGATCCTCGTCGCGGAGGTGCTCAAGCTGGTGCGCGTGTTCCTCACTCTCCGGGGCCGGTCGCTCCCAGTAGGGCACAGGGTCGGCGGTGCTACGCTCCAACATGGGTCTCCTCACCTTTCAGGTAGTAGACGGCTGGCTCGGTCCCGAGGTGCTCCAACAGCTTGAACTGCCGCTCGTTCGGCAGCCGCCGCGAGACTTCGCTATCGGGATCGTACAGGTCGCCAAAGACGAGGGCGCGGGACGGGCACGCCTGGGCGCAGGCCGGCTGGACCTCGCCATCCTGCAGCTCGCGGTTCTCTACGTTCGCCTGGTTCTCGGCCCGCCGGATGCGCTGGATGCAGAAGGTGCACTTCTCCATCACACCCGCGCTGCGCACGGTGACATCCGGGTTCAACTGCTCGTTGAGCGGCTCGTCAAACTGCGGACTCCACCAGTTGAAGAAACGGACCTTATAGGGGCAGTTGTTGCCGCAGTAGCGCGTGCCCACGCAGCGGTTGTACACCTGGACGTTCAGGTTCTGCTCGTCGCTGTGGTACGAGGCGTAGGTCGGGCAGACCGGCTCGCATGGGGCGTTGCCGCACTGCTGGCAGAACACCGGCAGGAAACGGGCCTCGATGTCCGGGTACTCGCCCTCCCAGTAGCGTTCGATACGGATCCAGTGGTTACCGCGGCCGCGAATGACCTCTTCCTCGCTGGCGATGGGCACGTTGTTTTCGGCGTGACACGCGACAACGCACGCCTGACAGCCGGTGCACTTGTCGAGGTCCACGATCATGGTCCACTTGTGGGTGTTTGCTTGCGTCTCAGCCATTACACATGCTCCTGTGCGCTTGTGTGCTGTCCAGCATGGTCGGGATGGCAGGGCTGACGGTCTGACATACGCCCCCCTACACCGGGTTGTGAACGTGTTCGCCTGGGTCGACGGTGCTCTCAAAGACGGCCAGCGGCCGGTTCTCGTCGCGCTTGTCGATCTTCACCCGCACGGTGGCCCAGGTCAGGTTTCCATCGGCGGAGGCTTCGCCGCTCACCAACCGGATCGGGTTGGCGCCGCGCCCGCGCCCGTAGCGGCTGTAGACATCGTGGCCCTGCCCGACGGGGATCGCGATGGTATCCGGACGGATGGCAGGGTAGCGGTAGATCGGCGCCTCGATCTCGCCGTACGGCGAGGTGATCAGCACGACGTCGCCGTTGTCCAGGCCCAGCTCGTCGGCGGTGATCGGGTTGATCTCAACCCACGTCTGCCAGGAGATCGTGGTCATCGAGATCGGAAGAGCGTCGTGTAGGGAAAGAGTGTAGGGTAGGGTGGGGGT
>CAZGLU010000418.1:0-2235 GCA_964526095.1 uncultured Anaerolineaceae bacterium
GATGGAATCTCGTGACTGGAGTTCAGACGTGTGCTCTTCCGATCTCTCCGGGTGCGTGCCGTGCCCGGCCAGCCGGGGCACGAATACCGTCAGGCCGCGCGCGTGCAGGAATTCCGCCAGCCAGCGCATCTCCTCCGGCGAGGCGGTGAAGCCGTGCGTGCAGACACAGCCCACATCGCCCCCGTCCAACAGGAACGGCTCGGCGCCGCGCCGGATGCGGAAGGCGTCGGGTTCCAGGTTCAAGGGAGGGAGTAGAGCATCCATAAGCACCTGGCGATGATTATGAATCGGGCTTTGTGGCGCCCCTCACCTGCACCCCGGCCCGCCACAAACGGGGCTGAGGAGGCGAACTGCATGAAGGGAGCCGCACTAGTCTACCATGTCACGCGCGTTCCTCCATGTGGTCCGTGCGGTGAGCGGGCGGCAGCCGTCGCCGCCCCGCCGCCGAGGCGGATGGTACGCGGCGGGCTTAGCCTGTTATACTGCTAACATGGCTTCTCTACGAGAGGGGGTCCTATGCGACGCAACCTGTTGATCGTGCTCTGCTTGATGCTGGCTGCGCTGCCGCTGCTGCCGGGCCGTGCGGCGGCGCAAGCGCCGGGGGGAGGGCTGCCCGCCCCGCTTTACATCCTTACTGCCGACCAGCGCGTAGTCGGCCTGGACCCCGTCACGGGCGACCAGACGCCGCTCACACCCGTCGATCAGCCGGTTGCGGACTTTGACATCGCGCCGGACGGCGGCTGGCTCGTCTATCGCACGCCCGCGAACGGGCCGCTCGCCATCGTCGGGGAGATCGGCACGGGCAGCGGCTACGTGCTCGACTTTCAGTCCGGGCTGCCGCCGGAAACCGCCGCCGGGCCTACGATCGCCTGGGCGGGGGATGCCTCCGCGATCGCGTACCTCGTGCCTGAAGGCGTGCGGATCGCGCGGCTGAGTGGCGGCCCGTTCGGTGAGCCTCTGATCGACACCGTGCCCGGCGGCCCGTGGGATGCCGTGTTCTGGGCAGAGGAGGGCTATTGGGCCGTGATCGACAGCGCGGGCGCGGTCCAGGCCGTGTCCTTTCAAAGTGGGACGTGGGCCGCGGCTGCCCCGGCCACACCACCCGCACCCCCGCGCGTCCCCGTCGAGGCCAGCCTGACGGAGCAAGGCGTCGTGCTGGGCGGCGGCGAGGTCGTGCCGGGCACCGCCGGGGCGCGCGCGTTCGATTGGGGGCCGCCCATCCCGGAGGTCGTGGAGGGGCTGGTCCTCCCGCTGAACCTGTATTTCGCTGCGCCCGATGCGTCCGGGGTGCGGCAGGTCTGGCAGCTTCCAGCGGACGGCTCGCCTGCGCGGGCTATCACCGCGTTCGACGCGCCGGTGGCGAGCTACGGCATCGCGCCGGGGCAGGATCGCGTCGCGGCGGTCGCCGGTGATCGCCTCGTCGTGGCGGACTTCGGCGGGGCAAACGCGGCCGAGGTCGCGCAGTTGCAGACGCAGGACGCCCGGCTCGGCGTCGCGTGGAGTCCGGACGGGGCGCGGGTGGCGTTCAGCGACGGTCGCGGCGTGTGGGTCGTGGATGCCGACGGCACGCAGCCGCCGCGCCTGCTGGCCCAGAACAACCTGAACATGGACGACATCCTGGCGATCCGCGTCTACTACGAACCGCAGTGGGACGCGGTAGGCGGGCGGCTGCTGGTGCGCGTGGGGCTGTACGAGGGCGCGATCCCCGGCGTGGTGGACGTGGCCTCCGGGGTCGTCACCGAGTTGACCGGGGGCGCGGGCAGCCACAGCTACCTGCGTTGGGCCGACGAGGGGCGCATCCTGGCGTGGTCGGCCTCCTACGGCTACGTGATGCCGGGACTGTACCGGATCGACCCGGCTGCCCCGGCCGCCACCGCGCAGACCATCCTGGACGAGCAGTACCCGGTGTATGACGTGCGGCGCGACGAGGCGGGCGGCTGGTACGTGCTGATCGGTTCCTCAGCGCAGATGGGGCCGCAACTGCTGCGCGTGCTCACCGGGCCGTCGCTCGATGGGCCGCTGAACCCGGCCTTCGGCAGTGCGGCGGGCGCGTATGCGGAACGGCCGATCCTGGGCATCTTCGGCCACGACGCCGAAGGCGCGCTGATCGTCGCCGGGCTGCGGGACACGACCTACGACAATCAGGGCCGTGTCAGCGGTACGCTGGTGATCGCCAACCTGAGCAGCGGCGCGGCGCTCCAGGACAAGACGCCCGGCCCGGCCTCGGACCTGCGC
>CAZGLU010000418.1:2245-3940 GCA_964526095.1 uncultured Anaerolineaceae bacterium
ACACGACATGGTAACGTTGGCTTTTCTCCCCCTCTCCAGCCCGGACTGGAGAGGGGGCCGGGGGGTGAGGTCTGGCTTGGTGCCAGGGGGTGGGGTCGCTGCGGCGCGGTCAGGGCGTCAGGTGATCGCCTTCTCCATGATCAGCCCCGCCTCGCCGTCGCGGTAATAGCCGGGCCGACGCTCGATGACGGTGTAACCCTCGCGCCGGTACAGCGCGAGCGCCGGGAAGTTGCCCTCACGCACGGTCAGGCGCACGTAGGGCGCACGCAAACGCCCTTCGGCGGCGGCCAGCAGCGCCGCGCCCAGCCCCTTGCGCTGGTGCGCCGGGTTGACGCCGAGCGTGATGATCCACCCGCGCGGGCGCAGCGGCGACCGGATCGCGGAGACGAACCCGGCCAGCCCGCCGTCGGGCGCTACCATCTTGAGGTTGATCACCCGGGGCGTCAGGAACAGCAGGATCAGGTCGGCGTAGGGGTAGGCGTCGCGGGGGAAGATGCGGCGCTCCAGCGCATGCACCGCCCGCAGGTCGAGCAGGGTGGCCCGCCGAACACGGTAACCGTCGGGGAGGGGGCGCGACACGGCTGGCACCGGGGTCCCGGTCACATGTGGCTTGAGGCGGTGTAGCTCTGCACCTCGTCGATCGCGGAGATCATGTCCTGGAGCGACTGCACCTCGTCCTTGATCTCCTGCTGGAGCCGTTTGGCGCGCGCGCTGTCCAGGTCGCGCGAGTCGATGAGCTGCACCTGGGTATAGACTGTGCCAAGCGCCGACAGCGTGTGGTCAAGCTGGATATCGGCCCGCTTGATCGAGTTCTCCAGGTTGCGCAGGTTGGCGAGCTGCGCCTCCTTGGTCTGGATCGCTTCCTCAAGCTCGGCCCGCACCGCCGGGTCCTTTTCGTGTTGCAGGCGGCGGCGCATGTTCATCAACTCCTGGGGCGCCATGCGCCGGTCGCGGTTGATGATCGCGTTCTCCTCGAAGGCGTCCATGCGCCGCGCGAGGTGGTAGATCTGCTCGATCCAGTCGGTGACCTCGTCGGCGGTTTGTTGCAGGCTGACGCGCATGGCCGCGTCGCGCCGCCGCGCCGCCTCACCGATCAGGCGCCGGTACTCAAGCGCGCGTTTCAGGCGCTCGCGGGCGACGGGGTTGCGGATGTCGGCGGGGTCAAAGCGCTCGGTGAGCATCCGGTCCACCGCCTGTTCGGCGGCCTTGGGGTCGGTGATCGTCGCCAGCATGTAAATGCCCTCGGCCACTGCGCCGAAGACCAGCCAGAACCAGTTCTGCCACCACTCGAATGGCGCGAAGCCAAGCCCGAACAGCGTCAGCGCCAGCGCGATGATCACCGCGCTTTCGATGCTGAAGAAGGCGTTGCCGACGATCGCGTTCCACGCCCGACCGCGCAAGTCGTCTTTCGACATACCTCACCCTTCGTTTCGCGCCGCATCATGCGGGGGATCAGGCGGGGCGCCGGGCGGCGCCCCGGTATGGGTCTGCGTTGGCGCGCCTGGCGTCGTTAGCTCCCCTCGTTGCTGAGGCCCAGCCGCTGGCGGCGCTCCTGTAGCTGTAACTCGATCTCGGTCATGCCGATGGCCTCGTCGATCTGGTCGCGCACGTTGGTCGTCGCCATCTCCATGCGCGCCTCCTCGCGGTCGAGCAGATCGGAAGAGCGTCGTGTAGGGAAAGAGTGTAGGATAGGGT
>CAZGLU010000419.1:0-3936 GCA_964526095.1 uncultured Anaerolineaceae bacterium
CATCAGCACGGTGGGCGGCGTGAGCATCGCGGTGGACTGCCCGATCCAGGATATGCTGTGCATCGGCGAAGCCTGCACGGACGGCATCCCAGGCAACGAGAGCGACGCCGATTATGAGCTGTACACGCTGCCCGTCGGTGTGCACGAGCTGGACGGCGACATGGCGCTGTGGTACGCGCGCAGCCGCAAGAACACCATCGACTTCGACCGGGGCCGCCGCCAGATGCAGATCCTGCTCGCGATCTGGGACAAGGCGAAGGGCGCGGGGCTGATCAGCCAACTGCCCGACCTGTGGGATCAGGTGACGTCGACGGTGGAGACGAACCTCCCGCTCTCTGAGGCGCTGACGCTCGTCCCGCTGGCGCTGAGCAGCCAGCCCAACGACATCGAGAGCCACTTCTTCCGCAAGGGCGCCGAGACGGTCGCCTGGCAGCCGGAGATCGGCCCCTACGCCGGGGCGTACGTGCAGCTTCCCGGCCCGAACGGCGGCATGAACCTGCTGCTGCAAGAATTCCTCTCGCCGCCGACCGCCAACCGGCTCCGGCTGGAGAATGCCAGCATCGCGATCTACAACGGCACGGCCAACGAGAGTTGGGACGTGGTCGCCGCCGACCGCCTGACGTGGGAGGGCTTCGCCGGGCAGGCCATGGGTCCGCGCGAGGGGGACCATCCGCAGACGATCATCATCGACCACACGGGCAGCAGCAAGGGCAGCAGCCTCAGCACCCTGGTGCGGTTGTTCAACGTGCTGCCGCAGAACGTCCAGATCGAGCCGGACCCCAACCGCACGGCGGACTTCGAGATCATCCTTGGCGAGGATTACAACTCCTGCGTGGACCGCCAGTGGGTCGCGCCACAGGAAGTCGCCGCGAACTGACGGCGCGGATAGGCGCTTGCTTGGCGTCCTGGCAGTCAGGTATAATTTGCCCATAGGATCCGAAAAATCGCGGGTCCTATTGGCGATCCAGTCCAGCCTAGAATCGAAAGTTGCACCTCTTTGGGAGAGAGCCTATGTCTGGCCATAGTAAGTGGTCCACCATTAAACGGAAAAAGGGCGCAGAAGACGCCAAGCGAGGCAAGATCTTCACGCGTATCGCGCGCGAGATCATGATGGCCGCCCGCGAAGGCAGCCCGGACCCCGAGTCGAACTCGGCGCTGCGCTTGGCGATCGACAAGGCCAAAGCGGCCAACATGCCGAAGGAAAATATCGAGCGTGCCATCAATCGCGGGGCCGGTACCGGCGACGACGCGGTGCAGATGGAGCAGGTCGTCTATGAAGGCTACGGCCCCGGCGGCGTGGCGATCGTGATCGACGTGCTGACCGACAACAAGAATCGCACCCTGTCGGACATCAAGTACGTGTTCAACCGCAACAACGGCAACATGGCGGCGGCAGGCTCGGTGACGTGGCAGTTCGAGCAGAAGGGCTACATCGCCGTGCGAGCCGAGGGCACCGACTATGAGGAGCTGTTCTTCGCCGCGGCCGAGGTGGGCGCGGAGGACGTACAGCAGGAAGACGGCCTCTACACGATCTACACCCCGCGTGAAGACCTGGCCCGCGTCGCCAATGCGCTGCGCGAAGCCGGGTTCCCGGTGCAGGATAGCGAACTGGCGTGGATGCCGAAGAACGAAGTTGAGCTTGAGACCCAGCAGGCCCTCCAGGTCATGAACCTGATCGAGAAGCTTGAGGACCTGGACGACGTGCAAAGCGTCGCCTCGAACCTGCGTATTACGGACGAAGTCGCTGCGGCGCTTGAGGCCGCGTAGCCGAGTCCCATCACCCCTGCCCTGGCGGGCTGCGGTGTTTTGGCGGCTCAGGCGCGCGCCTGGCGACCACATCCGGCCCGCCGGTTTGTTTGCCAGTTCGCCACAGCACGAGCCGCCCCACCCAGAAACGTGAGTGAAGCATGTTAGTACTTGGGATCGATCCGGGCACGGCCACGACCGGCTTCGGCTTCGTGCGCGAGCAGGCGGACGGCACGCTGGAAGCCGTGCATTACGGCGTGATCACCACGCCCGCGCGCACCCCCATGCAGGACCGACTGCACCAGATCTACCACGAGATCACGGGGCTGATCGCCACCTACCACCCGGATGCCGCCGCCATCGAAACGCTCTTCTTCGGCAAGAACGTCACCACGGCGATCACCGTCGCGCAGGGGCGCGGCGTGATCCTGCTGGCGCTGGCTGAGGCCGGGCTGCCGGTCCGCGAGTACAAGCCCGCCGAGATCAAGCAGGCCATCGCGGGCTACGGCAACGCCGACAAATTGCAGGTGCAGGAGATGATCCGCCAACTGCTGAACCTAGACGAGATCCCCCGCCCCGACGACGCCGCCGACGGCCTCGGCGTGGCGATCACCGACCTGAACGCCAGTCGCTACGAGCGCATGGCCGGGGGGTAGGCACGCGGAAGGATGCAGGCATGATCGACATGCTGAGCGGCCAGGTAGCCGCGCTGGGCGATGATTACGTGGTGCTGCTGGTCGGCGGCGTGGGGCTGCGCGTGTACGTGCCGCGCACGGTGTTCGACACCGTCAGCGGGCGCGGACAGGCCCTCACGCTCTACACGCACCTCGTCGTGCGCGAGGATGCGCTGCTGCTCTACGGCTTCCCCGACGAGGAGGAGCGCAGCCTGTTCGAAACGCTGATCACCGTCAGCGGTGTGGGGCCGCGCCTCGCCGTGTCGATCCTCGGCGCGCTGTCCGTCGAGCACCTGCACAACGCCGTGGCGTCCGAAAGCCCGGAGATCCTCACGCGCGTGCCCGGCATCGGCAAGAAGCTGGCCCAAAAGCTCGTGTTTGAGTTGAAGGATAAGCTGAAGACCACTTTGCCCGGCGGGCTGGCGGCGATCAGCGACGTGGACACGGACGTGCTGGCGACCCTCACCGCGCTTGGCTACAGCGTCGTCGAGGCGCAGGCCGCGGTGCAGTCCATCCCGCGTGACGCGCCCGACGACGTGGAGACGCGCGTGCGGCTGGCGCTGGAATACTTCTCGTAGCCCTGCACACACTGAAACGAGGCCAACCTGATGAATGACGATGCCACCCCGCGTGACGGTCTGCTGGGCCGCCGGGTAGCGGTCCTGGACAAGGGCTGGATCGAGTTGCAGGACATCATGGGCGACGACCTGGCGATCGTCAATGCCGCGCGCGTGTCGTTCCTGGGCGAGAGCAAGGGGGCGGAGCGCGACAAAAAGCTGCTGTTTTACCTGATGCGCCACCGCCACACCTCGCCCTTCGAGCAGGTCGAGTTCCGCTTCCGGGTCCGCGCCCCGTTGGTAACGTGGTGGCAGTGGGTCCGTCACCGCACGTGGAGCATGAACGCGCAGTCCGGACGCTATACGCCGTTCGTCGAGGACGACTTCTACGTGCCGGAGACATGGCGGCTCCAGGCGAAGGACAATAAGCAGGCCAGCGCCGGGGAACTGCCGGAGGCCGAGGGCGCGGCGCTCACCGAGAAGCTGCTGGACCACTACCGCCGCTGCTTCGAGCTATACCAGGCCGCGCTGGACAGCGGCGTGGCCCGCGAGCAGGCGCGCATCTTCCTGCCCGGCTTTGCGGTGTATTACACGTGGGTCGCCAAGGTGGACGCGCACAACCTGATGCACTTCCTGCGGCTGCGCATGGCGCCCGACGCGCAGTACGAGATCCGGGCCTACGCCTGGGCGATCTACGAGCATTTCTTCAAGCCCGCGCTGCCGTGGACGGCGGAGGCGTTTGAAACCTATGTCATGCCGAACCTCGGCCCCATCGCGCCGGAGGGGTAACGTCAGGGCGGGTTCGGCGCTTTTGGACTTTTCGATCCGGATAGGCGGCAAAACAGGGGGGCGGGTTTGGAAACCCGCCCCTACGCACACATGGGGATTTCGCTTTTCTCCCCCTCTCCAGCCCAAGATCGGAAGAGCGTCGTGTAGGGAAAGAGTGTAGGATAGGGTGT
>CAZGLU010000420.1:0-3927 GCA_964526095.1 uncultured Anaerolineaceae bacterium
TACACCCTATCCTACACTCTTTCCCTACACGACGCTCTTCCGATCTGCCTCCTCTCCAATCAAGTTGGCGAGGGGAGATGGCCCGGCGCGGAGCGTGGTTACCTGCCCCCTGTGGGGAAGGGACCGGGGAATGGGCGGTGAGATTCGCTTTCACGAGGAAGCTGAACGATGGTCAAAACCGACCGATCTGCTGAACTGTTCCGCCGGGCCGTGGAGGTGATGCCCGGCGGGGTTAGCTCCCCGGTGCGCGCCTTTCGCGGGGTGGGTGGCGATCCGCTGTTCATCGAGCGCGCGGAGGGGCCGTACCTGTTCGACGCCGACGGCAACCGTGCGGTGGACTACGTGCTGAGTTGGGGGCCGCTGATCCTGGGTCACGCACATCCGGCGGTGGTCGAGGCGATCCGCGAACAGGCCGGGCGCGGCACGAGCTACGGCGCGCCGACGGCGCTGGAGATCGCGCTGGCGGAGCAGGTCATCGATCTCGTGCCCTCGGTCGAGATGGTGCGCTTCGTGAATTCCGGGACCGAGGCGACCATGTCCGCGCTGCGGCTGGCGCGTGCGTACACCGGGCGCAACAAGATCGTGAAGTTCGAGGGCTGCTACCACGGCCACGCCGACATGCTGTTGGTGCAGGCCGGTTCCGGTGTGGCGACGCTCGGCCTGCCGGACAGCCCCGGCGTGCCGCCCGGCGCGACGGCGGACACCCTCACCGCGCCATTTAACGACCTCGGCGCGGTGCGTGGCCTGTTCGAGCGCTTCCCCGACGAGATCGCGGCGGTCATCGTTGAGCCGGTCGCGGGCAACATGGGCGTGGTGCTGCCGGGGGATGGCTTCCTGCCCGGCCTGCGCGACCTGACGCGCGAGCATGGCGCGCTGCTGATCTTCGACGAGGTGATGACTGGCTTCCGCGTGGCGCTCGGCGGGGCGCAGGCGCACTACGGCGTGATGCCGGACCTGACCACGCTCGGTAAGGTGATCGGCGGCGGGCTGCCGGTCGGGGCGTATGGCGGTCGCCGCGCGATCATGGAACTGGTCGCGCCCGCCGGGTCGATGTACCAGGCGGGCACGCTGTCCGGTAACCCGCTGGCGATGGCGGCCGGGCTGGCGACGTTGCGCGTGCTGGCCGAGCCGGGCACGTTCGAGCGCGTCGTGGCGGTCGCGGACGCGGTACGTGGCTGTATCGCGGCGTGTGCCGCCGAGGTGGGCATCCCGGTGCAAACGGCGCAGGCCGGGACGATGTTCAGCGCGTTCTTCAACGATCGTCCGATCGCCAACTATGCGGACGTGAAGGCCAGCGACGCCGGGCGCTACGGGCGTTTCTTCCACGCGCTGCTGGAGCGCGGCGTCTACCTCGCCCCCTCCGCGTTCGAGGCGGCGTTCGCGTCCCTGGCGCACGAGGGCGCGGCGCTGGACCACACCCTCACGGCGATTGAAGATGTCTTCCGCGCGGGGAGCCTCTAGCGGCTGAGCGATAAATCGGAAGGGGCGCAGCCCACCTTTACCCACGGATGCGGCGAATGCTTGTATACTCAAGCCGCAGACCGGGCCGATTCGGCATCTCGCTAAAGGGAGCGTAGCGACGTGACCAACCAGGATCTCGCCATCGGTGTTGACCTCGGCGCGACGAATGTGCGCGCGGCCGTGATCGCGCGGGAGGACGGCGCGGTGCGGGCCAGCGCCAGCCAGCCGACCGGGGCGGCGGATGGGCCGGAGCGCGGCGTGCGGCGCATCGGGGATTTGATCGAACGGGTGCTGGCCGAGGCCGGGACACCCACCGGCGCAGTGGCGGGGATCGGGATCGGCTCAACCGGCCCGCTGGATTCGGAGCGCGGGCTGATCTTAAGCCCCTGGACCATGCCGGGCTGGGACGAGGTCCCGATCGGGAGCCTGCTGGCGGAACGGTTCGGGCTGCCCGTCTACCTCGACAACGATGCCAACGTGGCCGCGCTGGGCGAGCATTGGGTTGGTGCCGGGCGCGGTTGCGCCGATATGGTGTACGTCACGGTCAGCACCGGGATCGGCGCGGGGATCATCATCAACGATCGCCTGCATCGGGGCGTGGGTGGCAACGCGGGCGAAGTCGGCCTGATGACCCTCGCGCTCGGCGGTCCGGCGTTGGAGGATGTCGATGGGGCGTGGGAGGCGCTCGCCGCAGGCCCGGCGATCGCGCGGCTCGGGAGCGAGCGGGCGGACGACGCGATGATGGCGGCGGCTGGAGTCGACCCGGAGCGGATCACAGGGACGCACGTCTCTGAGCTGGCGGCGGCGGGCAACCCGACTGCGCGGGGCATCCTGGACGAGGTGGCGGACGTCCTCGGCGCGGGCCTCGCCAACCTGCTGGTGGTGCTGGCCCCGCAGATCGTCGTGCTGGGCGGCGGCGTGATGGAAAGCTGGGACCTGTTACAGCCGCGCATGGTCGCAACGGCGCGGGCGCGGGTTCGTCCCCTGCCCGGCCTGGACGCGATCCCGATCGTGCGCGCGGCCCTGGGCGACCGCGCGGGCCTGTTCGGCGCGGCGCGACTGGTCTTCGTGGCGGAGGGGTAGCTTCCCAACCGTCGTGCTCTCTAGAAGCGCCTATTCGGATGATTCGATTTTGGCAAGCTGCGCCAGAAACGCGGAAGGCTCAACGATTGAGATACCCTTGAAGGTTTGACACTCTAGTAAGTGTGGATCCCCTGTAACGATCAGATCCGCGCGAGCCGCCAGGGCACAGGCGAGAACCGCGTCATCATCCGGGTCAGCCGTGATCACAGGTTCAATTGGGGCAGGATCGATGACTTGCGCATTGTGCAAATGCTCTAGAACGACGGTGTCGGCTGTCTTGCTGATAAGTTGAAGGCGGTGAAGAAACTTCGGTGTCGAAGCACGTCGCGTAATTCATCAACCATCGGCTCGCTGATGAATGCGGCGACGCGGCCCCTCGTTTGCTGCGAGCAACGCACGATGTGGTGTGCCGGTCCACAAGCGGCCCGAAATAATCACATTGGTATCGTACACAACTCGGAGTATCAAGACTTCTGCTTGCGGTGAGGTTTCTTGGCCTTTTCTTCGCGGTAAGCGTGTATTTCCTCATTCACCAGAGCCATCACGCGCCGGTCAACCTCCGCCTGTAGAAGCTCAGACACGGTTTCGTCGGACAACACACCTAGTTCCCGTGCATCACGTACTAGTTCGTCGGGGAGTTTGATTGTTACAGTGGTTGTTGCCATTTCTACACGCTCCCATTCACCAGGAGGTGGGATACGAATATCCCACCTCCTCGTATTCTACCACGCTACCGCGCGGCGAAGGCCGCGTTTTCGATGTACTCCAGGCTTTGGTGGCGGAAGTACGTGTTGTATAGCTCCGCGTAGTAGCCGCCCTGCCGCATCAGCTCGTCGTGATTGCCCTCCTGGATGATCTCGCCGTCGCGCAGCACGATGATCCGGTCGGCGTTGCGCACGGTCGAGAGCCGGTGCGCGATCACGATCGACGTGCGGTGCTCCATCACGAGGTCCAGCCCTTCCTGGATCAGCGTCTCGGTCAGCGGGTCGATGCTGGCCGTTGCCTCGTCCAGGATGAAGATCGACGGGTCCTGCAACAGCACGCGCGACAGCGCGACAAGCTGCCGCTGGCCCATTGACAGGTTGCTGCCGCGCTCCCCGACCTCGGTGTGCAGGCCGTTCGGCAGGCTGTCCAGCCAGTCCCCGCCGCCGACGCGCCGCGCCGCGAGCTGCACCTCGTCCTCGGACGCGTCCTGGTTGCCGTAGCGGATGTTGTCGAGCACGGTGCCGTCGAACAGGAACGGCACCTGCGTCACGATGCCGAGGTGCTGGCGGTAGGCTTCCAGGTCCAGGCTGCGGATGTCGTGTCCATCGACCAGGATGCGCCCGCCCTGGAACTCGTAGAAGCGCGCGATCAGCCGGGCGATGCTCGACTTGCCGGAGC